>JACDQN010000449.1 GCA_015657575.1 Sphingopyxis sp. | reverse complement strand
GGCACCGCGCTGTCGGGCGGCCAGCAGCAGCGCCTGTGCATCGCGCGTGCGATCGCGGTCGACCCCGAAGTCATCCTGATGGACGAGCCCTGCTCGGCGCTCGACCCGATCGCGACCGCAAAGATCGAGGAGCTGATTCACGAGCTGCGCGGCAAATATGCGATCGTGATCGTTACGCACAATATGCAGCAGGCGGCCCGCGTGTCGCAGCGCACCGCCTTTTTCCACCTCGGGACGTTGGTCGAATATGGGAAGACGACCGACATCTTCACCAACCCGAAGCAGGAACGGACCAAGGACTATATCACCGGCCGCTACGGTTGATCCGCAGCGCAAAAGGACGAAGCAGATGGCAGTTACCAACGATCATACCGTCAAGGCTTTCGACGAGGATCTGAACCGCCTCCGCGGCCTGATCAGCGAAATGGGCGGCCGTGCCGAACAGGCGCTGCTCCAGGCAATGAGCGCGCTCAACAGCGGCGACCTCGCGCTTGCGGCGCAGGTCGTGCGCGACGACAAGAAGATCGACGCGCTCGAAAGCGAAGTCGAGCAGCTCGCGGTGCAGACGATCGCGCTGCGCGCCCCGATGGCCGACGACCTGCGTGAGATGATCGCGGCGCTCAAGATCGTCTCGGTCGTCGAGCGCATCGGCGATTACGCGAAGAATATCGCCAAGCGCGTCGCGCTGATGGACCAGACGCGCCAGATCGAAGCGATCCCGGTGCTGATGTCGATGTCGTCGGCGGTCGCCGAACTGGTGCACGACGCGCTCGACAGCTTCGCCGCGCGCGACGCCGACCTCGCGGTGCGGGTGACGGTGCGCGACAAGAATGTCGACGATTTCTACAACAGCATCTTTCGCACACTCGTCACCTTCATGATGGAAAATCCGAAGCACATCACCGAGAGCGCGCATTTGCTGTTCGTCGCCAAGAACCTCGAACGCATGGGCGACCATGCGACCAACATCGCCGAGATGGTCTATTATGTCGTGACCGGCGACCATATGGAGGAACGCGAGCGCGGCGAACAGCCCGAAGACGGCGCCGCGGAGCAGGAGCAAGGCTGATGCCGCAGCCCGACCTGCTGCTGATCGAGGATGACGAGGCGATCGCCGAACTCATCGTCTGGCATTTCGCGCGCGAAGGCTTTTCGGTTCGCCAGACCCCCGACGGCGAACAGGCGCTGATCCTGGTCGAGGAACGCGTCCCCGACATCGTCCTGCTCGACTGGATGATCGAAAGCCTGCCCGGAATCGAGGTTTGCCGGCGCCTCCGCCGCAACCCCAAATCGGCGAACGTCCCGATCATCATGCTCACCGCGCGCGGCGAGGAAGAGGACCGCATCCGCGGGCTCGAGACCGGCGCCGACGATTATGTCACCAAGCCGTTCAGCCCGCGCGAATTGGTTGCGCGCGTGTCGGCGGTGCTCCGCCGCCTGCGCCCAGCGCTTGCCGGCGAGTTGCTCGCCTATGCCGACATCGAACTCGATTCGGTTGCGCACAAGGTGGTGCGGGGCGGCCAGGTCGTCGCGATGGGCCCGACCGAGTTCCGTTTGCTGCGCCATTTCATGGAGCATCCGGGCCGCGTCTTCTCGCGCGGGCAATTGCTCGACAGCGTGTGGGGACAGGACAGCGACATCGAACTGCGCACCGTCGACGTCCATATCCGGCGCCTGCGCAAGGCGATCAACCTGCCGGGCACCGCGGACATCATCCGCACCGTGCGCTCGGCGGGCTATGCGCTCGATGCGGGGAAGAGCGTTTAGGGCAGATGGCGACCGGTTGGGCCGTAAAGATCCTCCCCATCGCGCAGCGTTGGGGGAGGTGGCAGCGCGAAGCGCGAGAGCGAGCGGCG
>JACDQN010000448.1 GCA_015657575.1 Sphingopyxis sp. | reverse complement strand
CGGTCGCAACACCACGGGTGGCGCGATCAGCTTCTTCACGCGCAAGCCGGATCTGGGAGAGGCCAATGGCTATCTGACCGCCGGCTATGCCAATTACGACACTTTCACGGTGCAGGGCGCCGCTGAAGCGACGCTGGTTCCCGACATCTTGGGCGTCCGCGTCGCCGGTACTTTGCAAAGGGATGGTTGGCAGCGCAATGTACTGCCTGGGAATGAGCGCGACCTAGGGACCACCGATACGATCGGCGGTCGCATCTCGATCCGCTTCCGGCCCGATCCCGATCTCGACATCAATTTGAAGCTCTATGCCGCGAAGGACGATCCATGGGGCACCGCGCCCTATGCAGGTGGTCAACTCGCGGGCGGGCAGGATGCGCTCGGCTATTCGCGTTACGATCCGCAACCTTTCCTAGGCGGGCGGTTGCTGCGTGACAATGAGGTCGCAGTTGATCGGGTAGGTAAGAACATCAGCAAGTCGAAAGGGATAGCCCTCAACATCAAATGGGATGTCAGCGACCAATTCTCCGTCACCTCGATTACCGGCTACGACACCGGCGACTATATCAACAATCCTGATGATTGCGATGGCGGCCCAGCCGATCTCTGCTCGATCGGCTACACGTCGACGAGCAAGAATTTCAACCAGGACCTGCGTTTCAGCTATTCGAACGACCGCCTCGATATCATTGCCGGCCTTTATTATGGCAGGGACAAGGTCAAGACGGTCAACTACCCGGACTTTTTCGGGGCGCTGAGGCCGCTGCTGCTTGGCGCCGGTCTTCCGGGCAGCTACAATAACGCCGCAATCGGAACGCCCGACGCGATCCGCTATATCCCAGCCTTTGCCGCCAATCCGGCGTTGGGGCCTGGCGATGCCGGATTCTGCGACGCGATCGAGATCAATCCCAACGGCTTCCTTGATGCACGCTCGCTGATTGCACTCCAGACCGACATCGCGATCAATAATACGGGCAATGGCGGCATGGGGGGTAGCTTTTCGGCGGGCTGCGCCGGGGCAGGCGCGCCTCCGTTCACCCCGATCCTCGGCGAACAGCGTTTTGACGTGTCGCGCCCCTCGAAGGCGATCTACGGCGACGTAACCTGGAAAGCGACCGAGCGGCTGACCGTGGCGGTGGGTGCACGCTACACCCAGGATAAGGTCAATTACCTTAACGGCAGCACTTTCCTCTATGCGCTCGACGGTACGACGCCGGTTGTCAACCTGATCCCCTACAGCAATCCATACAACCCCAATCTCGCGCCGCTTGAGCAGCGCGAAAAGGCAAACAGGCTAACCGGCCGTATCAATGTCAGCTATGAGTTCGCCGATGATATCATGGGCTATCTCCAGTACAGTCGCGGTTACCGCAGCGGCAGCTTCAACGGGCTTGCCTATCAGGGCGTCAATCAAGTCTATTATATCCAGCCTGAAAAGGTGAATGCATATGAGGCGGGGCTCAAAACCCGGCTGTTCGATCGCCGCGTCCAACTTAACCTCGCGGGCTTCTACTACGAGTATTCGAATCACCAAGTAACGCAGGTGGTCGGCGCTACAACCTTCACGCGCAGCGCCAATGGTCGCCTGTTCGGTGGCGAGGCCGAACTCGCCTGGCAGGTGGCCGATACGTTGCGTTTCGATGCTTCGCTGGGCTATCTCAACAGCAAGTACAAAGGCAATGTGATCGATCCGGCAAACCCGGCCAGCCCGACATTGAACGTCAACGGCAATCCCTTCCCGAACGCGCCGGAGGTTACGTTCCAGGCCGGATTCGACTGGGATATGATCGATGACGGCACCAACAAGCTGACCTTGCGCGGTGATGCGTCCTACATGGGCAAGTACTATTTTGATCCGTTCAAGAATTATGGGCAGACACCGTGCGATACACCCCCAGCGGGATCGAACATAACGCTCGCGGGTAAGGCGATTACATGCGCAAATCCGGGCTACTGGCTCGCCAATGCGCGATTAACCTATGCGCACGACAATATGTCGGTTAGCTTGTGGGCGAAGAATCTGTTCGACAAATATTACTACACCTACGGCCTCAACTTGAACGTGTTCGGCTACGATTATCTGAACCGCGGCATGCCGCGCACTTATGGCGTCGAAGCGACAGTCAAGTTCTGATCGCTGCTGCGACGGGGGCGGCGGGCATCCTCTCCCGCCCGCTGCCCCCGATTTTTTCGACCTGACTTTCAGACCGAGGAGAATCCATGATGCGTTCCACCGGCAACGGTCCCTCATTCATCGGCACGGCGTACAGAATCGAGCGCGCTGTGATCACTGAGATCGGCGCAGCTGAAAGCACCGCCCAGGCGAGCAGCGCCGAGCGGCCAGCGCGCCTCCGGACGATTTAACGTGGATGCGTCTCGGAACAGAACTGAGCTGGAACGAATTTTCGCGACCCAACGCGAAGGGACGCGTGAGCAGGTTTCGCGCAGCTACGAAGAACGCATGGACCTGCTCGGGCGCCTTGGCCGGATATTTGAGCAGCACAGAGACGAATTGGTCGATGCCGTTGCCGCCGATTTCGGCATTCGATCCCGCTACGAGACTATCCTGCTCGACCTGATGCTTGGCATATCGGAAATTAAATTTGCGCGCCGCAATCTGAAGACGTGGCTGAGGCCGCGGCGGGTGAAGACTGACATCTTCGGCCTTCCCGGTTCATCGCGCCTGGTCCCCCAGCCCCTAGGTGTGGTGGGCGTTCTCGGCACGTGGAACTATCCGCTCGGCACCATATTCGTTGGCGCGGCCGGTGCATTGGCGGCCGGCAACCGCGTGATCGCAAAGCCGAGCGAAGTTTCCGCCAACGCCGCCGAAGCCAGCGAGCGGCTTGTGCGCCGGTATTTCGCCGAAGAGGAATTCGCGATTGTCCAGGGCGGGCCCGACATGGCACAGGCGATGACGGCCCTACCTTTCGACCATATTCTCTTCACCGGTTCACCCGCGGTTGGCCGCAAAGTCTATGAAGCGGCGGCTGCCAACCTTACACCTGTTACTCTGGAACTTGGCGGCAAATGCCCTGCCATCGTGGGCAAGGGTGCATCGCTTGCACAAGTCTGTGAAAGCTTAGTGTTCGGCAAGCTGCTCAACGCCGGCCAGACCTGCATCGCCGCTGACTATGCCTTCGTCCATGTCGATCAGATGGAAAGCTTCGTCGCCGCACTCCGCGCTCAGGTTGCCAAATGCTACCCCAACGCGGCAAGCAACCCCGATTTCACCAGTATCATCAATGACCGACAGTTCGCGCGGCTCCAAGGTTTGCTCGATGATGCCGAAGCCAAGGGCGCGACGGTGCTCAACCTCTCGGACAACGGCGATGGAACGCTTCCTGAACGGCATCGGATCGTGCCGTTGGCGGTTCTCGACGTTACCGATGACATGGCGATGATGCAGGAGGAGATTTTCGGACCGATCCTGCCGATCATGCCATATCGCTCCGAAGACGAGCTCATTCGCTACGTAAACCGGCATGAGCGCCCGCTGGCGCTCTATTATTTTGGCGACGAAAGTGAGGAACGGCGCAAGATCATTTCCGAAACGCACGCTGGCGGCGTGACTCTCAACGGCACGGTCATGCACGTCTTCCAGCGCCGGCTGCCTTTCGGTGGCATCGGACAGAGCGGCATCGGTGCCTATACCGGCGTCGCCAGTTTCGAGCGCTTCACTCATTACAAGCCGGTGTTCTCTCAGCCGAAACTCAGCCTGCTTGGTCAACTTCTGCCACCCTATTCGAGCAAGACCGAAGGACTACTCAACATCTTCGAAAAGATCCTCTGACGTGGCTGCGGCGGTTGATGCTGGCATGTTGCATGACGCCGGGTCGCCAGCATGGGTCGAATGACAAGGGAAGCAAATGGCTGACTATGTAATTATTGGAGGTGGGTCGTCGGGCGGCGTTATCGCCAGCCGGTTGTCCGAGGACCCCGATGTCACCGTTTGCCTGCTCGAGGCAGGCGGCCCAGGCACCTCGCCGCTTGTGTCCACGCCCGGCGCTTTTGCGGCGCTGATCCAAGACTATCGGATCAATACGCTCAACTGGCGGTTCAACACCGACCCTTCAAAGGCGCTCAACGACCGCCGCCTCTACAATCCGCGCGGGAAGATGCTGGGTGGATCGAGCGGTATGAACGGGATGGTCTATATCCGCGGCGACCGGTCGGATTTCGACCACTGGGCCGAACTCGGCAACGACGGCTGGGGTTACAACGATGTCCTGTCCTATTTCCGCAAGGCTGAGAATAATGAGCGCGGTGAGGATGAGTTTCACGGCTCGTCGGGACCGCTTCACGTATCCAACGGCAAGCGCGAATTCGATGTCTATGATGCTTTCATCGAGGCGGCGACTGGACTGGACCATCAAGCCAATCCGGACTTCAATGGTGCCAGCCAGGAAGGTGTCGGCATCTATCAGTTTACCGTGAAGGACGGGAAGCGCGCCAGCGTGAAGGCGTGTTACCTTGATCCGGTGATGGGCAGGCGCGGCAACCTCCGCGTCGAAGTACATGCCCGCGTCCATCGTATCAGGTTTGAGGGCAACCGCGCGGTGGCAGTCGAGTATTCCCAGGACGGGCAGTTGAAGACGATCCCGTGCGAAAAGGAAGTCATTGTCAGCGGCGGCGCCTATAATTCGCCCCAACTGTTGATGCTTTCCGGTATCGGACCGCGTGATGAGTTGGAGAAGCATGGAATCGAAGTGATTCATGATATTCCCGGTGTCGGCCAGAATCTTCACGACCATCCTGACCTGATGCTGGTCTACCAGTCGAAGAAGCGGCTCGGGATCGCACTCAATGTCGTTGGCGCGCTCAAGACCGTGCGAGACCTATTCCAGTATCTCACGCAAAGGAAAAGCTGGCTGGCATCGCCGCCCACGGCTGCAGGCGGTTTCTTGCGATCCGCGCCGGGGCAGAACCGGGCGGACTGCCAGGTCCATGTCGTGCCGCTCGCCTATCGCGACCATGCGCGCGACTACAAGCTGATGACGAAATGGGGCTATACGATCATTCTCAATATTGGGCGCCCAAAGAGCCGCGGCTGGGTTGCCTTACATGACTCAAACCCCGAATCCGATCCCAAGATGGACCTCAATCTCTTGAGTCATCCCGACGACCTCAAGACGTTGCGCAATGCCTTCCGTGTCGTGCAGGAGATCCTGCATTCGGATCGCATGAAGGCGATGATGAAACGGCCTCTCTATCCTGACCGCTACCTTGAAACTGATGAAGAGATCGACGCCTATATCCGGGCAGAAGCCAATCATGCTTATCATCCGGTGGGAACATGCAAGATGGGCACCGACGAGATGGCGGTGGTCGACAACCGCCTGCGCGTTCACGGCCTCGCAAATATCCGCGTGGCCGATGCCTCGATCATGCCATCAGTCGTCAACGGCAACACCAATGCAACCTGCATCATGATCGGCGAGAAAGCCGCCGACATGATCCGGCACGATAATATGAGCAGCAAGAATAGCATCGCAGAATATTGAATTGGACGATTGGATCAATGCTGCAGACACAGATGCTTACGAAAAGAAGTCCGGAGAGGCCTATCGCATGTCAGTTTATTATGTGTCGACTGCGCCATTGTGGGCGAGCGCCTTAGAGGAGCGCGGCTGATGGACGTCCGTACGCAAATACGTCGCGCCGCACGTTATTTCGCCCAGCAAGAGGCTCTCGTTCACGGCCACAGGCGGTTGACTTTCTCGGAAGCCTGGTTGCGCGGCGTGAAGCTCGCAAATGCTCTTGCGGAGTGCGGCCTTCAACCGGGTGACCGGATTGCTACGCTGGAGAAGAACTCCATCGAGGCCGCCGACATCATACTGGCGGCTGCCATTGGAAACTATACGCGTGTTCCTCTCTATGCGCGCAACCGATGTGAAGCGCACGCCCATATGATCGCGAGTACCGGATCTCGGTTGGCGCTGGTCGATGAGGCATTGGCTTCGGAGTTGGCGGGGCTGGATGCCCAAGCTCCGACGCTTGAGCGGATCATTATCCGCGATCACAACTATGAGAATTGGTTGGCGACAGCCTCGGACCGGGATCCTGATCCCGTCGTCGCGCCGGAGGACTATTGTGTCATCCGCCACACCGGCGGCACGACGGGCAAACCCAAGGGCGTTGCCTATCGGCACCGTTCATGGATGACGATCTCCGCCGCATTTTTCAGCATCGGCCCCCAAGTGGCCCCAGGGGATGCCATTCTGCATGTCGGCCCGTTGTCCCATGCATCGGGCTTCCTGTTCGTGCCGGCCTGGTATTGCGGCGCCCGCAACGTGATGATGGACGGCTTCGATCCAGCGTCCTTTCTTGACACTCTCGAGCAGGAACGGATCAGCCATGCCTTTGTAGCCCCCACCATGCTCAATGCCATAGTGCATCACGACGGGGCATATGGCCGCCACTTTCCGAATTTGAAGTTTCTGCTGAGTGCTTCAGCGCCGATCTCCGAGCCGACGCTTCGCAAGTCGTGCCAGATATTCGGGAATCATGTTCTTCATTCGGGCTATGGACAGACCGAAATCCTGCCCATCGCGTCTATGGGGCCCAACGAGTGGTTCGGCGAATTTGAAGGTTCTGCCCCAATTCGGGCGGTCGGACGTCCCATGAGTGGCGCCGATATCGAAATCCGTAACGAGGACGGAAAGGTGCTGGGACCAAACGAGCCCGGCGAGATCGTCGCACGGTTCGAAAATGGCCAGATGGAGGAATTCTGGAACGATCCGGAGGAAACCGCCCGGCGCATGGAAGATGGCTGGGTCAAAACCGGCGATGTCGGCATGATCGACACAAACGGATTTTTGTATCTGCTCGATCGCAACAACGACATGATCGTGTCAGGCGGCTTCAATATCTATCCCACCGAAATCGAAAACGTAATTGCCGACCATCCCGGTGTACTCGAGGTCGCGGTCTTTGGCGTGCCCCATGAAAAATGGGGTGAAACGCCGCTTGCAATGGTGCGTGTCAAGCCCGGAGCACAAATCACGGAGACCGAGATAATAGATTTGGTGCGCCAGCGTCTGGGCTCCGCAAAAAAGCCAAGCAAGGTCGTTTTTACCGCCGAGCCACTGCCGTTGAGCAATGTCGGAAAGGTGCTTCGTTCAAAGCTTCGAGAGCCCTATTGGGCGGGCCAGGACCGGCGCATTTCGGGGGCATGACCGACGCAGCCATCCTAGCCACATCCTCTATTCCGGTGACCGCCTGCCGGCGCGCGGGAGACTGCAATGGACTATGAATACATCCTGGTTGAGCAACGCGGCCCAGCGCTTTGGGTGACCCTCAACCGGCCGGCAGCGTTGAACAGTCTGTCGTTGGCTTTGGCCGAGGAACTCGCCGCAGCGATCGAGGCAGCGGAAGCAGATGCGACGGTGCGCGCTTGCATTCTTACCGGCGCCGGACGGGCGTTTTGCGCTGGCGCGGATCTGCTCGCAATTGGCGATGGAACAGGCGGACAAACTCTCGCCGAACGCTTAAATCTGTTTCTGCCGCCGCTCGGTCAGGCTTTTAACAGGATCGAGACGTCGCGCCTTCCGATAATTGCGGCGGTCAACGGCCTTACGCTCGCCGGCGGCTTGGAACTGGTGTTGTGCTGTGATCTCGTCATTGCCGCGCACCCGGCCAGATTTGGCGACGCCCATGCAAATTACGGCCTGTTGCCCGGCGGTGGAGGGTCGGTTCGACTCCCTAGGAAGATCGGCGAAGCGCGTGCGAAACATCTGATGATGACCGGCGGGACCATCTCGGCTGCCGAGATGAAGGAAGCCGGACTCGTGACCCAACTGGTTGCTCCCGAGGATCTCATTGCGGCAGCGCAAGCGCTGGTAGAATCTCTTGCAGAAAAGAGCCGGCCAGGGCTCGCCTACATGAAGCAGCTAGTCCGCGCTGCGCAGGATAGCTCGCTCGAAGTCGGGCTGCGTCAGGAACTCGAAACCATGGCTGCTTACGCCTTGTCCAACGACATTGTCGAAGGACTGGCGGCATTCCGGGAGAAGCGGAAGCCCGATTTTTCCGACCGGTGAGACCTGATCGGATGCGGAACACATTGGAAGAATGGATCAACGAATGACCGACATATTCGTCATGGGGGTTGGGATGACCCCGTTCGGAAAACAGTTCGACAAGAGCCTGAAAATGCTCTGCGCCGAAGCTTCGTCGCAGGCCTTTTCCGACGCAGGATGCACCGCCGGCGATGTCGAAGCCATCTTCTTCGGCAATTGCGTCCAGGGGCATATGGAGGGCCAGGACATGATCCGCGGCGAAATCGTGGCGCGAGCGATGGGCATCTCAAGCGTTCCCGTGGTGAATGTCGAAAACGCATGTGCGACGGCTTCCACGGCCTTGCACATGGCCGCCGCCTATGTTCGATCGGGGGCAGCGGATGTCGTACTCGCGCTCGGCGCGGAGAAGATGTACTCGCCCGACAAGGCGCTCATGTTCAGTGCATTCGATGGCGCTTGGGACGTGCATGAAACCGAGTCGGGCCGCGCGCAGCTGCTGGCCATGGGCAATGGCGTCGATGTTCCGGAAGGAACGACATCGAGTCAGCCTTACAGCGTTTTCATGGATGTATACGCCGCGATGGCACGCGCGCACATGAAGACCTACGGCTCGACGCAAGCGCAAATCGCGGCCGTCTCGGCGAAAAATCACATGCATTCGACGCGCAATCTGCTTGCCCAGTATCGCCTCCCATATACCGTCGAAAGTGTACTCGCTGCGCCTCCGATCGTTTACCCGTTCACACTGCCGATGTGCTCCCCGATCAGCGACGGCGCCGCCGCTGCGATCATCTGCAGCGAAGCCGGTCGGCGCAAACTGTCGGCAGCCCCGGACAGGGCGCTAAGAATCCTGGCGTCTGTGCTGCAAACCGGCGCCGCGCGCGATCCCTTTGATTATGACCACCATGTCAGCCGCCTTGCGGCGAACCGGGCCTATGCGATGGCCGGCGTGGGGCCAGAAGATATTGGCGTCGCGGAGGTGCATGACGCCACGGCGGTTGGCGAGATCATTGAAATCGAGGCGCTCGGCCTGACGCCGCCTGGCGAGGGCGGACTCGCGGCAGAGCGCGGTGAGACGGCGCTGGGTGGGCGTATTCCGGTAAACACGTCGGGCGGGCTTGAATGCAAGGGACATCCGATCGGCGCCACCGGGCTCGGCCAAATCTACGAGCTTGCGCTGCAATTGCGCGGCGAGGCGGAAGATCGACAGGTTCCGAATGCCCGGTTCGCGATCGCGCAGAACGGCGGAGGTGTCATCGGGGTGGAAGAGGCGGTGGTCGCCGTCACGATCCTGGGCCGGTAGTTGTCAGAGCGCGCCTAGGGAAACACGGGGTCACGATATGAACTTTGAGCTGTCCGATGAACAACGCATGGCGGTGGAAACCGTCCGCCGCTTTCTCGACAACAAGCTTGAGCCGGAAATCCGCCGGCATGGGGAGCGATTCATCCCCAAACCGCTCATGAAGGAATGGACTCAAGCACTGACCGGCTATGGCCATATTACCGCACCGCATCAGGAGCAATGGGGCGGGCTTGATATGGGATGGCTCACTCATCTGCTCATTTTCGAGGAGATCGCCTATTCCTCGCTCGATGTGGCCATACCCGGCTTCATCAACGCGGTTGGCGCAGAACTCATCCGCCGCTTCGCCCCGGAGACGATCAAGCAACGCTATCTTGCCGACCTCGTCGCGGCCGAGAAGTTCGTTTCGCTCGGCATCTCGGAGCCCGATGTCGGCTCGGACGTCGCCGCCATCAAGACACGCGCCGTACGAGACGGCGATTTCTGGGTCATCAATGGCGAAAAGACCTGGATCACCAACGGAGCCTACTCGGACATCTTCATCTGTACGTGCAAGACTGGCGAAAATGAAGTCACTCACATCCTGGTCGATCGTGACGAGAGTGAGTATGAGGTGCGCGATATCCAGAAGATGGCGCTCAACGGCCAATCGACTGCACAGATATTCCTGTCCGATTGCCGCGTACCGGTGGCAAACACGATCGGCCGGGTCGGCGATGGATTGCGCAATACGTTGCAAGTGTTCGAGATTGCCCGCTGCCATATGGCGATGTGGAGTATCGGCATCGCACGGCGAGCAATGGATGAGGCGATCGCGTACGCTCGCGATCGCGCGCAGCATGGCAAGAAGATCGCCGGCCATCAGCTGATCGCCGACAAGATCGCCATCATGGCGACCAAGATCGACGCAGCCCGTCTGTTGACGCACCGGGCAATATCCCTCGTCCAGGCGGGCACGCGCGCAGAGACGGAATGCTCGATGGCCAAGTGGTACGCCACCGAAATGGCGATCGAAGCGACGCGCGATGCGCTTCAGATCCATGGCGGCAACGGCGTCACCCGCGAATTCATCGTTGAGCGGCTGGTGCGTGAGGCGATCATTTGCCCCATCCCCGATGGCACGACGGAGATTCAAAAGCTTGTTGTTTCGCGCGCCCTGACCGGCATTCAAGCCTTTCGGTAAGGCTCAGACGAAAACGACAGCGTCGACGGAAATGGAGCCGCGTGCCTGACTCGCACAGGATCAAATGCGCAGATGCGTCGCTCAGGTAAAAGAGGCAGACAAGCGATGGACGAAGAGCTTCGTTTCGATGGCAGGGTAGTGGTTGTGACCGGAGCCGGAGGCGGACTTGGGCGCCAGTACGCGCTGATGTTTGGCGGGCGCGGAGCCAAGGTGGTGGTGAATGATCTGGGTGGCGACGAGAAAGGGAGCGGCAGCTGCTCCACAGCCGCTGACAATGTGGTCGACGAAATTCGAGCCACGGGCGGTCAGGCGGTGGCAAATTATGCGTCGGTCGAGGAGGGCGCGCTGATCATCCAAGCCGCGGTTGACAACTTCGGAACCGTTGACGTCGTCATCAACAATGCCGGCATCCTGCGCGATGTGAGCTTCCACAAAATGACCGACGAAGACTGGACACTGCTTCAGCGGGTCCATCTGAATGGGACGCGGGCAGTGACGCAGGCAGCATGGCCGATACTGCGCGACAAGGGCTATGGCCGCATCGTCATGACCACGTCTGCAGCCGCAATCTACGGCAACTTCGGTCAGGCCAACTATGCCGCAGCCAAGCTCGGAATATTGGGGCTTGCGAACGCGCTGGCGGAGGAGGGGCGGTCCAGAAACATCCAGGTTAATACGATCGCCCCAATCGCCGCATCGCGTATGACCGCGACTGCCTTTCCACAAGAGTTTCTCGCCAATCTCAGAGCGGAAGCGATCAGTCCATTGGTCGGTTGGCTTGCGCACGAGAATTGCAGCGAAACCAAAGGGCTTTTTGAAGTTGGAGCCGGCTATATCGCCAAGCTTAGGTGGGAGCGCGCGCTTGGGCACGCCTTCGGAGCGGACAGGGCGTTCACGCTCGATGATGTCGCCCGGCACTGGGGTAGAATTGTCGACTTCACGGATGCCGAGCACCCGCTCGGGCTGAATGACAGCCTTGAGGCGGTAGAACGGGCGCTGAGAGCGTAATCAACCCGATGAATTACCATGATATTTTTGAGCGGCCGTCGGGCTGCCGATGGCGTCGTGCTGCCGCCAGATATCGATGAGCAGCAGGAATAGTTCTGCAGCGAATTGAATTGGACGACGGCCCTCAAATGCCGCCAAACGGCATGAACTACACAATATCTCCTGGGAAGAGAGGATCAGCCATGAGAGGATGTCTATTGGCTTCTGCCGCGTTGTTGTGCTCGGGAACAGCATTTGCCCAGGAAGCACGCCCCAGGCGAACGACCAAACCGGGAGCGCCACGGAAGCGCTGGCTGAGGACATTGTCGTTACCGCCACCAAAAAGGGCTATGGCGAAAGCGTGCAGAAAGTACCGATGGCGGTCACGGCTTTTGGTGAAGCGCAGCTGGATGCCAAGTTCGTCCAGAATCTTCAAAGTCTGAGCTACGACGTTCCCAACGTCCAGCTCGAGGATGTGGGTACGGCACCGGGCTATGCCAATTTCACTATCCGGGGCCTCGGCATCAACAGCACGATCCCATCGATCGACCCCACCGTAGGCGTTTTCACTGACGGTATTTACCTCGGCATCAACGCTGGTGTCGTGCTGGACAACTTCGACCTTGAGGGGATCGAAGTTCTGCGTGGACCGCAAGGCTTGCTTTTCGGTCGCAACGTTACCGGCGGTGCCGTGGTTGTGCGGACCACGCGGCCCAGCTTCGATTTTGGAGCCAAAGCCAAGCTATCCATTGAAACGGGACTGAAAAAGACCGTAAGCGGCACGGTTACCGGACCTATCGTCGATGACGTTTTGGCTGCCAAATTGGCCGTCTACTACAGCGACGACAATGGCTGGTTTCGCAACCGCTTCGACAATCGCAGCTTCGGTAAATCACATGACCTTATCATTCGCCCGGCACTTTCGCTCAAGGGTGGCGACCGCTTCCGAATGGATCTCCGCTATGAGCATGGCGATGTCGAAAGCGATGGAGCCCCTGTCCAGAGTCACGCGCTGTTTCCCCGCGACAGCTTCAGGTTTTCGATCAATTTCCCAGGTTTCTATGATGCCAAATGGGACCAGGCGATCGTGGAAACCAACATCGATGTCGGTCTGGGCGAAGGCGTCTTCACCAACATCGCTGGCTATCGGAAATTCCGATCCTCCGCGGGCGCTGATATCGATGGAACACCACAGTCCTTCTTTCATGCCTTTTTCGAAATCGACCAGGATCAACTCAGCGACGAACTTCGTTATGCCGGAAGGTTCGGTGACGTCGAATTGACAACCGGTCTATACTATTTTTCCCAGGATCTTCGTTACGCCGAGCTGCGGAATCTTTTGGGCGGTGCTCGGATCGTTTCCGGTGGGGGTACGCAAGACCAGACAACATGGGGCATTTTTGCTTCGACCGACTGGCATTTCACCGATACGCTGACCTTGAATCTCGGCGCGCGGTATAGTTGGGAACGCAAAGCCGTTCGGGTCTCGGCCTTACGCGCAAATGGTTGCAATCTAGACACGCTGATCTGTGCAACCAATTTCGCCGACGCGGCAAAATGGCGAGGGTTTACGCCGAAAATCGGCCTTCAGTGGAAGCCGGATGACGACACGCAGATTTATGGCCTTTACACGCGCGGGTTCCGCAGCGGCGGATATAATTTGCGCAACACCGATCCCGCTGTGCCGCCGGGGCCATTCAATCAAGAGACCCAGGACAGTTTCGAACTCGGCGCCAAGAAGCAATTCGGGCGCCACCGGATCAACCTGGCGGCCTTCTACAATCGCATGAAGGACCTGCAGCGCGAGATCAACCTGCCCGGACCGCTTGGCGTCAGCCAGGTCATACGGAACACCGCCGACGCCACAATCAAAGGCGTCGAGGCCGAGGGGCAGTTTTTTCTTTTGTCCAACCTCGTGATTTCGGGTCAGCTCGGCTACGTGAATGGCCAGTATCGCAACGTCCAGTTCGACCTCAGCGGTGATGGCGTCATCAACGATGTGGATCGTGCGCTCAAATTGCCAAGGCTGTCGCCATGGACCTATGGCGTGGGCTGACTTATGATCAGCAGCTTGGCGAATTGGGGACAGCAACGGCGCGTGTCAGCTTCACGCATCGCGACAAGGCGGCATTCACCGACAACAACGTCGGCTTCCTTCAGGGCGCCGATATGCTCGATGCGAGCCTCACATTGGCGACCGACAACAAGCACTGGCGCTTCTCCATCTATGGCCGAAACCTCCTGAATGAGGTGACGATTGGCGGCGATACACCTTTGCCGGCGGCCTTCGGGGGCACGGGTGCAAGCCTTTCACCGCTAAACAGGGGGCGCGTCATCGGCGGAGAAGTGGCGATTAGCTTCTAGGCCATTTTCGAGGCGAGTGGAATCACCCGCCAACTCGGAAAATGCCCAAGATCAATTTGCTAGAGCATTTCCTGCCGGAAAGCCGGTTCCCACTTCTGCGCGAAATGCTCTAGCTGATCGCGACGGATGCAGCGGATTTCCGATCGCACCCCGCCCCCTTGCCGTTAATCCGATGATGCGGTGCGCCATGCCTGACGAACAAGGCTGACGAGCGCACGGCCAGCCGGTTTTACCTGCCAGCGGCTACGCACAGCATAACAAAGCGTCAATGGATCGAATAAACCGATTCCCTCCAAGGCCACGAAATTGGCGCGAAACCATGAGTTCTCGGTGAACTGTTTTGCAACCATCCCGATAGCATCGGATGTGGCAACGATCCGTCGAACCAATTGAAAATAGTCTGTCATGTGGATCCAGTCAGCGGGACGCTTACCGCTTTTTTCGTACATCTGCTGAATGATCGATGTGTAGGGTTCGGAAGATGAGGGCACTACGAATTCGAACTGGACCAGCGGCTCCTTGCTGGTCGGGTTTATCCCCAGAATGGGATGATTGTTCCGCACAAAAGGCAGTATTTCGATCGAGGCGACCCGCTCGCACTTGAATTCCGGCCAGCGTGCAAAGGCCGCTTCAAGTCCAAAGGCGACATCGATATCGCCGCGCGACAGGAGTCGCACGCCCCTTTCGCTGTTGCCCGAAACGACTTCGACGCGCACTGCCGGATGGCGCCGCAGCAAAGAAACCAGAGGTTGGGTGAGCAACCAGTCGATTGACCCTGGGAACAGTCCGATTCGAAGCGGCCCGCATAGGCGTCGGCGCGGCGGGCTGTATCTCCGAGTAGTTCAGCTGCGTCGGCAAGCAAGCGCGCTGCGCGATCAATAAATTCGCGTCCCTCCTCTGTCGGCATCGCGCCCCGTGAGGTCCGATGGAAAAGGGAATAGCCAAGATGCCGTTCGAGTTCAGCGACACTCTTGGTCACCGCCGACTGCGTGACACCAACCGCATCCGCTGCCCTGGAGAAGGAACGAAGCTGACCAACCGCGACGGCATGCTTGAGGCGAGAATCGAGCATGGACATGCCCCACAGGAATAATTGCTCCAGAGAATGAATTAGGCGAATCAAGGTCATTTTGCCAATCTTACTTTCGACACTGCCGCCCAGCACGACTGCAACCCGTCTCGAAATCTGGAGCGGCGAAACGGCCTGGATCAAAGCGCCAAGGTCTCAGACGCAGGTATGCCTGAATGACGAAAACTGGTCCGCTTGCAGGCCTCAAAATACTCGAAATTGCGGGCATCGGCCCGGCGCCGTTTTGCGGAATGCTGTTGGCCGACCTTGGCGCCGATGTCGTCGTCATTGAACGCGTAAGCCCTAACTCCGAAAATATCGATCTTGGCAGCGGCGCCATTGTGAACCGCGGGAAACGTGTAATTGCCTTGGATCTGAAGTCCCCCGAAGGCGTCGCGCATGTCCTGGATCTCGTCCAAAGGGGCGATGTACTGATCGAAGGCATGCGGCCTGGGGTGATGGAGAGGCTCGGCCTTGGTCCCGAGGTTTGCCTAGCGCGTAACCCCCGCCTTGTATTCGGTCGCATGACGGGTTGGGGGCAGCAGGGACCTCTCGCCCAAGCGGCCGGCCATGACATCAACTATATCGCGCTGTCAGGAGCCCTTTGGTATGCTGGGCATCCCGGTGAACCGCCAATGGCGCCGCCAAGCCTGGTAGGCGATATTGGGGGTGGAGCGCTCTATTTGGCCATCGGCGTCCTCGCAGCGGCAATGCACGCGCGGGATACCGGGAATGGGCAAGTGGTTGACGCCGCGATCGTCGATGGGAGCGCTCACATGATGAACTTGCTCCTGAGCCTGAAGGCCGCCGGCCAGGTTGCCAGCATACGCGGCTGCAGCATCCTTGACGGCCCTCACTGGTACTCGACCTATCGGTGCGCCGACGGGAATTTCATCTCAGTCGGATCACTCGAGCCCAAGTTCTATGCGCTGCTTTGCAAAAAGCTGGGGTTGGCCGGCGATAGCAGTTTTGACGACGGCTATGATCGTGATGCCTGGCCCGAGCTCAAGCAGCGTTTTAGCGAGATATTCGCCATGCGGACACGGGAAGAATGGCGCACACTGCTGGAAGGCAGCGATGCCTGCTTTGCCCCCGTGCTTGATCCGGACGAAGCGGCGCGCCATCCTCATATGGCAGCGCGAGGCGTCTATCGGGAGATCGACAATATCCTCCAGGCAATGCCGGCGCCACGTTTTTCGGGCTCGTCACTACCGATCCCCGGACCGATCCCGCTGCATCATGAAGATCCGAGTACAATTCGGCGGGGCTGGAGCAAACCGGACCGCTGCGGGATTACCGCCAGAACCGACTGTTGCGAGTAGTCGGTTGGCATGGTGGGCGGCCAGCGGCCCGACACGAACGGTGATTTCATAACTATGAACCAATGCGACGCTCCGCTTCGCTGCGCTGCATTCAAATCAAAGGAGACAACGACACACAGGCACGTCAAACTATCCGATGATTCCTGTACGCCACGCCGGAACGGCGATTGCGGACGTGTCCACGGGACGTTGTTCGCATCGTGATTCGCTCGGCGCTTGAAATCAATGCTCGCCCCGGATGTGACGACGCCGATGGGATTTCCACTGCGGCGTCCACGGCCAATGTCCTGGCGTGAGGGCTTCGGTCATCGACCGATTCGACCGTCCGAATGCGGTCTTTTGGCGCGCCTGAGAATCCGCATCAGAGTTGAGTGCGCGTTGTTCGGGAATCTCATTTAAATATTTGTAAAAACGTAATAATATAGATAATAACTCCAACCTGTATCCAGTGTGGAGTAATGGTCGCAGGGCGTGAACTTACGCCCTTATGGATGCGTCGAAGTCCTTCAGTTTGAATCTCAGGAAATTGCGGCTTGCGATGCGCATCACGCAAGAAGCGCTCGCCCATGATGCGGGCACGAGCAGCTCTTATCTGAGTGCGATCGAAAATGGCCGGTCGAGCCCGACGCTGAAAGCAATGGAGCGGCTCGCGAAGGCACTCGGCGTTAATGCCGTCTATCTCTTGTCCGGCCGGATATCGATCTCGATCGTTTCGGACGACGAACTGGAAATCGGCGCGATACTGGCGCGCCCGGCGGTGACGCTCCGGCGCCATCCGCACAAGCCGACGGGGCGGCCGAGCAAGACCAAGTAAATCATCGGGGGCTGCACGCGCGTGGGCTGGAACCACGCGCCCGATAGACGCGCCCGCAACGCGCGCGTCGAAAGGAGTGCCCCTCGGTGCCGTTTCGCGACCTCGATGCCTATATTAAGCAGGCCAGGCGCGCGAACAGTGATCGCGAGCTGTTCAGTTGCAGCGAGGCCGCCGCACGCCAGCTCGGCCTCCCATGGCTCGCGATCGTCCAGAGCATGGCCTTCTTTCAGCCCGGTGGGCGATATTTCCGCATGGACAATTTCCAGAGCTGGGGCGACGTTTTCGTCGCCGAAGGCTATTACCGCGACGATCCCGCCTTGCTCGCGGCGCGCTCGACAAGCCGGGCGTTCTGCTGGCACGAAATGGAGCGACTGCTGGGCGGCTTCACGCGGCGACAGGCGCGCATCGTGCGCGAAGCCGCGCGTCATGGCCTGCGCAACGGCCTCACCGTTCCGATTGGCGTCGCCGGCGAGCCGCCCGGATGCTGTACGTTCGCAACGCGCGACGGGCAATTGCCGCCATCGCATATCTGCCGGATCGCGACGCTGATGGCGAGCGAGGCGTTTACCGAGGCGCGGCGCTTGCACGGCTTTCCGGCGCGCCCGCTGAAATTACCCCATCTCAGCCCAAAGCGGCTCGAATGCTTTCGCTTGGCGGCGATGGGCAAGAGCGACGTCGAGATCGGGATCATGATGAACATCGCCCCGACGACAGTGCGCACCTACATGCGTGACCTGCGCGAACATTTCGGAATCTATTCCCGCGCGCAGCTCCCGGCGATCGCGCTCGCCTGCGGAATCGTCTGCATCGAGGAGATCGTCCCGCGGTTCTGAGCGGGATCGCCGCATCCTCAATATTGACGACTGTTTGAGCCCTTCATCTCTGCTCCCTTCGCGACTGTTCAATTTGAACGGGAGCTACTGCCATGATCCATATTGTCAAGGGTGCTCGCTTACCGATGCGCGCGCCGCCTCGATGTTCGAGGACCGCAAGACCCTGTTCGTCGATCTGCTGGGCTGGGATGTTCCGGTCGTCGGCGGCCGCTATGAAATCGACAGCTATGACGGCGACAAGGCGGTCTATCTGATCGCCACCGACGATGGCTGCATTCACCAGGGGTCGATGCGGCTGCTATCGACAGAGGGCGCACATCTTCTCGCCGATCGTTTCGCGTCGCTCTGCGAGTGCGATGCGCCCCGGGGGGAGCAGGTTCGCGAGATTACGCGACTTTGCCTGCCGCAACGATTGGGCGCCCCCGGACGCCTGCGTGTCCGCAACCGGCTCATCTCGGCGATGGTCGATCATGCGCTCGGCAGCGGAATCACCATGCTAACCGGCGTCGTGACCGCTGCTTTTCGCGAGGAGGTTTTGGCGATGGGCTGGCGCGCAGCGCCGCTCGGCCCCGCGCGCCGCATCGATGGCGCGTTCCTTGGAGCGTTCCGCATCGAGATCTGCGCCGGTACGCCTGCGCTGCTGGCGTCGAACGGCATCTATGTACCGGGTGCGATCACTCCCGATGCGGCGGCAAGAGCCGCGTGAAGGGAATGGCGATGCACGACCCCGCCCGCCTCGCCGCGATGCTGCTCGCCGACGGTTATGTCATTGTCGATAACGCCGTGCCGACCGAGCTAATCACCGCGCTCGAAGCCGAACTCGCACCGCGCTTCGTCGCCACGCCCTTTTGCGAAGGCGGATTCTACGGAGCCCGCACCAAGCGCTTTGGCGCGTTGTTGCGGCGTTCACGGCATATCGCCGGCCTTGTGCTGCACCCGATCATCCGCGGTATCGCCGAAACGGTGCTCGGGGAATGGTGCGATCGTATCGTTCTCAACCTCACCCAGGCGATCGAAATCCATCCCGGCGCGCTCGCGCAGGTGCCGCACCGCGACCAGGATCTCTGGGGCGGCGTCAAGACCGGGATGCACTATCAGATCAACGTCATCTGGCCGATCGATCCGTTCACGCTGGAGAGTGGCGCGACGCTGGTCTGGCCGGGCAGCCATCACGATGCGGCATCGCAACCGGGCGATGCACGTCCGGTCGCCGCCGAAATGCCACCCGGCTCCGCGCTGCTGTTCCTCGGATCGATCCTGCATGGTGCCGGCGCTAACCAGTCCGATCATGTGCGCCGCGCGGTCATCACCTCCTATTGCCTCGGATGGCTG
Source organism: Sphingopyxis sp. (assembly GCA_015657575.1). Lineage (GTDB taxonomy): Bacteria > Pseudomonadota > Alphaproteobacteria > Sphingomonadales > Sphingomonadaceae > Sphingopyxis. Next base: position 5,679 of record JACDQN010000448.1, on the reverse strand, counting down.
CGGACGTTCGAGAATCAGTATCTCGTCTATCCGCCCGCCATCGCTCGAGCGTTCGATCCCGATCTGGCCGCGCTCATCGGCTATGCCCAGCATCGCCCCAATCTCGGCAATGTCGAAGGCCAGTGCCCGTCCGTGCTGCTTCACCGGGACGATATCGACGGCCTCCCTGCGATCGACGCGCTGCTCCCCGGCCAGGCCGACATGCTGGATGCCTATGTCGCCGAACAGGAAGCCGCGCGTGCGGGCCTGATCGGCGGGTAACGCGGGTTCGTCGGACCGGGCGCTGCACTCATGACACACGATCCAAACCCCGAAGCAGGCGGCGGCGCGCGAACACGGATCGAGGCGGATTCATCCGCTGTGGACGGTGGAGCCACGGCGTCGTCGGCCGCGGAGCGCGCTCGGCGGGCACGCGAGCATTGCCCGTTTCTGACAACCAAGCAGGCCGCGTTCCATCTCGGTCTCGCGGGGGACACGCTCAAGAAGATGCGCCGGGAGCGGCGCGGCCCGCCGTGCCGAAAGCATGGCACCGTCTGGCGCTACCATATCGACGATATCGAGGCCTGGTCGCGCGCGAACATGCGGGAGGGAGGCAATGGCTAGGCTGCTACCCTCCCGTCTGCCGGCTAAACCCACCGCGCTGATCGGTCTCGGCGCGGCCGCGCTGGCGACCACGATCGCGCTGCCGCCAACGCCGTGGCTGGTCTGGAACGCATCGGCCAGCGCGCCGATCGGTCTCTATGCCGTCAGCGGACGGCAGGACATCGCATCGGGCGACATGGTGCTGGTCCGGGTGCCCGACCGCTGGCGCCGGCTCGCCGCCGAGCGGCGCTACATTCCGATCAATATCCCGCTGGTCAAGCGCGTCGCGGCCGCGCCCGGCGATCGCGTCTGTGCGCGCGGGCGGGAGATCTATGTCAACGGCCACCCGGTGGCCGAACGCCGCGAAGCCGATGGCCGCGACCGTCCGATGCCGTGGTGGAATGGCTGCGTGATGTTGCGTTCGGGCGCATTGTTCCTGCTGATGGACAGCCCGGATTCGTTCGATGGGCGTTATTTCGGACCGACATCGCGCGGCGACGTCATCGGCGAGGTGCGACTGCTGTGGCTGGGCTGAGGGTCGCCATCACCGCCCTGGCGCTGCTGGCGGCGGCACCGGCTGACGCGCAGTCGGTCGTTCACTGGCGGCCCTATATCGAGGCAGCCTCGGCGCGTTTCGGCGTGCCGGTAGAATGGATCGAGCGCGTCATGCGCGCCGAGAGCGGCGGGCGCACGGTGCTGGACGGGCGCCCGATTACCAGCCACGCCGGCGCGATGGGACTGATGCAGCTCATGCCCGGCACCTGGTCCGAAATGCGCGCGCGGCTCGGGCTCGGACGTGATCCCCATAGCCCGCGCGACAACATATTGGCGGGGACGCTCTATCTTCGTCTGATGTATGACCGCTTCGGTTATCCCGGACTGTTCGCAGCCTATAACGCGGGACCGGCACGCTATGCCGAGCACGTGCGGACCGGCCGCGCGCTGCCCGGTGAGACCCGCGCCTATCTCGCGAGCGTCGCCGGAGTGCCCGTCAATTCCCGGTCGGCTGTCACGGCCGCCAGTGCAACGCCGCGTACCGTCAATGCCATCTTCTTCGCGATCGGCGACCGGCCCCCTGCCGGCCGGAGCGAAGCCGGTGCGGCCACGCTGTTCGTCGCGCTGCGATCGACGTCGCCCGAGAAGAACGCGCCAGACCGCCCATAGTGCGAGCCGATCGGGGCTTCATGCCGAATCGTGTTTCTGCTATGTTCCGAGCCTATGGAGTTGGTCGTGATGTTGCTCGGTCTGATCCTGTCCGCCACCGGCATCGTCCTCTTCGCCTGGGCGATGTTCCGGCTCGCCGTCTTCGCACTCCCGGTCGGGCTCGGTGCGGCCGCATTTCTGTGGGCGGGGGGTGGCGAACTGGGGCCGTTGCTCGGTCTGCTTCTCGGCCTCGTCGTCGGCGTCGCGGTCTTGCTGATCGGACGCATGCTCATCGCGTCGCGGTTGCCCGTTCCGCTTCGCGGAGCGATCGCGCTTCTCTTCGCCGTGCCCGCCGGGATCGCCGGCGGCAGTGTCGTCTCCAGCCTGATGCAGCTCGGCGGTGCGGGGCCGACCGCGACCGGCATCGCCGCGGCGGTCGGCGCGATCATCATCGCCGGTGCCGCCATGATGAGCCTGTTGCCCGCGATGACCGCTTGCACCGGTTCGAACGGATCCCCGCTGCACGGTTGATCTGTTGGGGCCAGTGGGCCGAGTGCTCGCTCCTCGTGTCACCGCGCGCATGGCGACCACGACGAGAGTGCTTCAAGACGGCAGGGTCTGACCTGACGCATCCGGGTTTTCAGGCGCCTCGCGCCTGCGGCGCGACCGCCGCTCTATTCCGCTAGGCTCACATCCGTTCGCCAAGCTCCACCGGGCCACGCTTCGCGCGTCCCGGCCAAAGGTGACGATCGGACTGGCGGGATGCCGGAGCCTTGCTCCGGCCTGTCGTCGCCGCGCCTGACCGGCGCGGCGGCATTTTTCGTTGGGCCTTCCCCTCGTCGCGCGGGTGGGCGGCGCTCCCTTCTGGGCCCGGCCCGGCGTCCCGCAAGCCGGCCTTCGACTGCGCTCGGGTCCGGCTCCTCCATTGCATTTCGGCCCTGCGGGTGCGGACCGCCTCCTGGCCGCGCCCGGCAGGTCGCAATTCGCCGCCCACCCCCGCTCCGGGGGAGGCCCTGGGGTTTTTGGGGCGGCATTGGAGGATAGCCATGCACCAGACCGGCAGCCAACGCGCGCGCGCAGAGGGCAGCAAACGCCAGCCCCCGGCGGAGCGCGCCAATCTTTACGACGAGGTGACGGGCCGCATTGTTTCCGAACTTGAGGCGGGCCGCTTCCCTTGGGTCCAGCCTTGGGGCCGCCCCAATGGTCAAGGCTTCTCCGCCGCCCCCGGCCTCCCGCGCAACGGGCTCACCAGCCGCAATTACAGCGGCGTCAATGTCCTGATCCTGTGGGGAGCAGTGATCGAGAACGGCTATCCGTCGCAATCGTGGCTGACCTTCCGCCAAGCCTTGGAGGCGGGCGGCAATGTCAGGAAAGGCGAGCGCGGGACAAGGGTTGTCTATGCCGACCGCTTCACCCCCGAAGCCGAGAAGGAACGCGCGCGCCAGACCGGCGGCGAAGCCCGCGCGGTGCCGTTCCTCAAACGCTTCACCGTGTTCAACGTCGCACAGTGCGAAGGCTTGCGCCCCGGCCTTGCCACCGACCCCGCACCGCTTCCCGAACGCCAAGTCGTGCCGATCGCCGAAGCGGTCATTGCGGCATCGGGCGTCGATTTCCGCATCGGTGGGGACAAGGCCTACTATGTCCCGAGCGCCGACTATGTGCAGGTGCCCCCGCAACCGGCCTTCCACGAACAGATCAATTTCTACCGGACGGCGCTGCACGAACTCTGTCATGCCAGCGGCCACCCGTCGCGCCTCAATCGCAATCTGCGCAATGCGTTCGGCAGCAAGGACTATGCGCGCGAAGAATTGATCGCCGAGATGGGATCGGCCTTCCTTTGCGCCGCGCTCGGCATCGTGCCGACCGTTCGTCACGCCGATTATCTGGCATCATGGCTCGACGTGCTGCGCGAGGACAATCGCGCGATCTTTCGCGCGGCCAGTCAGGCGAGCAAGGCCGCCGATTGGCTGCTTGCCCGCTACGCCGAGACGCAGGACGAAGGGAGGGAAGCGGCATGATTACGCTCCCCCATGCGATCCTTTCGGCGCTGCGCGCGAATGCGCGCGCCAGCCGCCTCCACGAGCAGCGCGACGAACGGTTCGACCCGTTCCCGGTGGTCAAATTCTTCAATCCGGTCGGCGCGGCGACGTGGATCGCCACCGAGCTTTACGACGATGGAGACACGCTGTTCGGCCTCGCCGACTTGGGGTTCGGATGCCCGGAAATGGGCGTGTTCTCGCTTACCGAGATTGCGGGCGTCCGCTTGCCCTTCGGCCTGTTCATCGAGCGCGACGAGCATTTCGAGCCGCTGGCCCCGCTTTCGCTATGGTCCGATACCGCGCGGCGCATGGGTGCAATCGTTCTGGCCGAAGCCGAACTTCGCCGCATCACCGATAGCCGGAACGGCAACGAGCTTCCGCCGCCTCTTGATGATCGAGGGGCCGGATGACGCGCGGCGCGTTTCGCCGCATTGAGTGCCGGTCCCGCCCATCCAGCAAGACAAACGGGACCGGCGCTCCAGAAGGAGCAGACCAATGAAACTCGACTTTATCGACCATAGCAAGCTGGTTCCGTCCAAGGTGAACATGCGGCACGGACCCAAGCCCCCGGACGTGGGCGACATTCTGCCCTCGATCCGCAAGCGCGGTGTCATCGTGCCGCTGATCGTGCGCCCGCAGGCGGGCAACGATAATGGCGTCCACGAAATCGTCGCCGGGCGGCGGCGCTGGACGGCGAACGCCATCGCGCTTGTCGAGGGCATCGACCACGGCCCGCTTCCCGTCGCCATCCTCGACGCCGGGGACGACGCCGACGCCATCGAGGCATCGCTTCTCGAGAACACCCGGCTCGATCCCGACGAGGTGACGCGATGGGAAACCTTCGCACGGCTGGTCAAGGAGGGCCGCGACATTGCGGATATCTCCGCGACGTTCGGCATTCCCGAGCTTGGCGTGAAGCGTATCCTAGCGCTCGGCAACCTGCTTCCGCGCATCCGCGATCTTTACCGCAAGGAGAAGATCAACGCGGCGACCGTCCGGCATCTGACGCTGGCGAGCAAGCAGCAGCAGAAGGCATGGCTGGCGCTCTACGACGATGACGACGCCTATTGCCCGACCGGCCAGCAATTGAAGGCATGGCTGTTCGGCGGGCAGTCGATCAAGGTCGAACATGCCCTGTTCGACGTCGATGCGAGCGGCCTTGCGATCGTCGCCGATCTGTTCGGCGAAGACCGCTATTTTGCAGATGCCGACGCGTTCTGGACCGCGCAGAACGCCGTAATCGACGCGCGCAAGGAGGACTATCTGGATGCCGGATGGTTCGACGTGGTGATCGTCCCGCCCGGCGAATATTTCTACCGCTATGAGTTCGCCAAGGCACCCAAGCGCAAGGGCGGGCGCGTGTATATAGATGTGCGCGAAAGCGGCGAGGTCGAGGTCCACGAAGGCTATGTGACGAGCAAGGAGGCCAAGCGGCTCGAACGCGGCGAGGCAATCGAAACCGGCCCCAAAGTGCCGCGCCCCGAAGTGACGAGCACGATGCAGACCTATATCAACCTGCACCGTCATGCCGCTGTCCGCGCCTCGCTGACCCGTCATCCCAAGGTCGCGCTGCGCTTGATGGTCGCCCATGTCATCGTCGGGTCGCCACTGTGGACGGTCAAGCCCGAGCCGCAGACCGCGCGCAACGACGATGTGCGCGAAAGCGTCGAAACTTGCCGCGCGGAAACCGACTTCGACGCGAAGCGCCGCGCCGTATTGGACCTTCTCGGCTTCTCGCCCGAGGAACCGACCGTCACAGGCGGCAACGGCGACGACTTCGGACTGGTCGGCGTGTTCCTGCGCTTGCTCGACGTGCCCGACCGCGCCGTAATGGACGTGATCGTCATCGTCATGGGCGAAACGCTCGCCAGCGGCAGCGCCGCCATCGAGGCGGTCGGCGGCGAGATCGGCGTCG
>JACDQN010000447.1 GCA_015657575.1 Sphingopyxis sp. | reverse complement strand
CGATCGGCATGTTGCGCTGCGGTTCTTGGTTTCCTCGGCCGCGGTGGAGACCGCGTCGAAGCCCACGTAAGCGAAGAAGATCGACGCCGCGGCGGCGCCGATGCCGCCGATCCCGAGCGGGGCGAAGGGCTCGAAATTCTCCATATTCATCACCGGGACGGCGAGGATGATGAAGAGCGTCAGCGCGGCGACCTTGATGACGACAAGGAAAGCGTTGACCGTCGCGGATTCGCGCGTGCCGATGACGAGCAGCATGGTGACGAGCCCGGCGATGAACATCGCAGGCAGGTTGATCATCCCGCCGTCGAGCGGCCCGAGCACGAATTGATCGGGTATGTCGATCGCGAAACTATGCTCTATCAAACCGACGACATAGCCCGACCAGCCGACCGACACGGCGCCGGCGGCGACCGCATATTCGAGGATCAGCGCCCAGCCGACCATCCACGCGATCAACTCGCCCATCACGGCATAGCTGTAGGTATAGGCCGAACCCGACACCGGGACCATCGACGCCATTTCGGCATAGCAGAGCGCCGCGAAGGCGCAGACGAAGCCGGCGATGATGAAGCTGATCATCATGCCCGGACCCGCCTTTTGCGCGGCTTCGGCGGTCAGCACGAAAATGCCGGTGCCGATGACGGCGCCGATGCCGAGCATGGTAAGCTGGAACGCACCGAGCGTTCGGTGCAGCGACTTTTTCTCGGCCGTGGCTAAGATGGCGTCGAGCGGTTTGACGCGACCAAATATCATCCAAATTTCCCCTTTGGGGCCCGGAACGGGCCTTCTCATGGCGGCGCAGACTAAACGCTCCGCGCGTCAGCGCAACTTAATTTCAGACTTGTTACGCCGCTTCATCGCACGGTGAAGCGGACGCGGTCGATCATGCGTCCGCCGGGGTCGACGAGCGCGAGCATGTGGCTGCCGGGGCGGGGCAATATCTGCTGCCCGGTGTCGGCGTCGCCGAGGATCTTGCGGTCGAGCATCAGCCGGTATCCGGCGACCGCGCCGCTGACCGTTACCGCCAGTCGCTGGCGATCCAACGGAATGTCGGGGTCGAGCGCATAGACGCTGCCGCTGACCGGGCTGGTGATGCGCGGGCGGCGTGCGGCCTGCGGTGCGGCGGCCATTTCGGATTGCGCGGTGCCGGCGAGGAAATACTCGCGTCGCGGGGGTTCGCGCGTTCCGGGGAGGCTGATCTGGCGCGCTTCGACGCCCTCCGGCATTTTCGGAGGCTTGCCGGGGCTGCCGGCGTGGAGCGCGAGCATCACGTCGCGCCAGACGGGGGCGGCGCCCGAGGTGCCCGAGACGGCGCGCATCGAATCGCCCTCGAGATTGCCGACCCAGACGGCGACGGTGAAGCGGTCGGACCAGCCGATGCACCAATTGTCGCGCATGCCCTTTGACGTCCCTGTCTTCGCGGCGGCCCAGAAGGGGAGGCGGAGGGCGCTGTCGGCGCCGAAGGCGTCGGCGCGGGCGGAGGCGTCGGCGAGGATGTCGCCGACGACGAAGGCGGCGGCCGGAGAGACGATCGTGCGCGGATGTTCGCGAAGGTGCCGCGTAGCGTCGAAGGTCACCGGCGACCATTTTCCCATATTTGCCAATGTTCTGAATGCGTTGGCCTGTTCGACGAGCGACACTTCGGCCGATCCGAGCGCGAGACTGAAGCCGTAATATTCGCCGTCCTCGACGAGGCTGTGGTAGCCGAGCGCCCAGAGACGGTCGCGGAACTGCTGAACGTCGTCGATGACGAGCGCGCGGACGGCGGGGACGTTGAGCGAGCTGGCCAGCGCGTGGCGGACGCTGACCGGCCCCTTGAAGCTGTGGTCGTAATTCTTGGGGACGTAGAGGCCCGAGGCGGTGTCGAGCTGGACCGGGCTGTCGTCGAGGATCGAGGCGGCGGTGAGCCAGCCATGTTCGATCACTTGCGCATAGAGATGCGGTTTCAGCGTCGATCCCGCTTGCCTCGGCGCGTTGGCGCCGTCGACCTGCGCCGCGGTAGATTTGAGGCCGACGCCGCCGACATAGGCGAGCACTTCGCCGGTTCGATTGTCGAGCACGACGACCGCACCGTCGCGCACGCGGTCGGAGCCGAGCCCGGCGAGCTGGCGCCGCAGCGCGACGATCGCGGCGGTCTGGATGCGGCGGTCGATCGTCGTGGTGACGCGCTTGCCGGGCTTGTCGAGCAGGCGGACGGCGAGGTGCGGCGCGAGCGCGGGGTCGAAGCGCGCGGCATGCTCGCCCGAAACGAGCGCCGCCGCGGCGGCGCGGATCGCGGTACAGTCGGAAACGCGCGCGACGCGGCAGGCGCGGCGTCCGAGCGCCTCGGCTCCCGCCGCCGGATTGGGGAGCAGCCCGGCGAAGAGCGCGGCGTCGGAGCTGGTCATTTCGGCAGGGCGCTTGCCGAACAGGCTTTGCGCGCCGGCGCCGATGCCCTGCACTTCGCCGCGCAGGGGCAGGAGGTTGAAATAGGCCTCGAGCATCTCCTCGTGCGTCCAGTCGGCGGCGAGGGCCTGTCCGGCGCGCATCTGGCGGAGCTTGGTTCGCCAGTCGCGTTTGCCGGGCCGGGCGAGGCTGGGGTCGAGGAAGGCGGCGAGCTG
>JACDQN010000446.1 GCA_015657575.1 Sphingopyxis sp. | reverse complement strand
GAGGTCGAAACGCCGCCGGTCGAAGTCGAAGTGCTGACACCGCCGGTCGAGGTCGAGACGCCGCCCGAGGTCGAGCTGGTCGAGGTGCTGACGCCGCCGGTCGTGGTCGAGGTGACGACGACGCTGCCGCCGCTGCCACCGCTGCTGCTGCCGCCGAAGAAACCGCCGAAGAACCCGCCGCCGAACCCGCCGCCAAAGCCGCCGCCGATCACGGTGACACCGCCGCCGCTGCCGCCGCCTTCAAAGCCGCCGCGCTGCGGGAAGGGCGCATAGGGGATCGGGGGCAGGGGGATCGTCTGCGTCACGACCTGCGTCTGCGGGGTTGCGGTGCGGATGACCTTCTTCGTCGTGACGACGCGGCGGATCCGTTTCACCGGCTTGCGCGCCGCATGACGTTTGCGCACCACCTTCTTGCCGGCGCAGGGCGAGCAGGACTTGACCGTCTGCGCGCGGGCCGCGGGGACGTCCGCAATCTGCATCGCGCCACTACCAATGATCGCGCCACCGCAGGTGCAGGCACAAAGCTTGGCGAGGGCCATTCGGACAGACATAGGTTTCTCTTTCTTTCCCGTTGCAGGTGCGCCGTATGCCGGTGACCGATCCCCTGTTGCACCTTCTGCTATGCGCAAATGGCCAAAGCTTTGTGAACGCGGCAATTGCGTTAACCGCGTTTGCCTGTCCGAGAGCGGGAAACTAACAGCGAAATCAACCAAAAACGCGATATCTGTCCCAAAACAGCACGGAAATGGCAATGATTCTATGTCCTTGTTAATTTCTGGCTCGAAATGGGGCGTTTTTCGAAGCCGGGTTTCGGGGGGCAGAATCAGGCCGGTCGCCGGGCCGGTTCAGCTTCGCTTCACCCCCCATCCGCTAGCCGCCGCTTCGCGCTTGTGTCGCAACCGGTGGCTGGCTATAGGCCCGGCGCATCGCAGGTCCGCCACATCGGCGGCGCGGCAATGACGAAAGGACGCCAGAGCCCTTTATGCCAACCAATATTGCCGATGTGGGTGCCGATGCTCTTGTCGAAGCCAGGTCCAACCTCGACTCGGATTATGTTCCGAGCGAAGACGAAGAGTTTATGAACGAGCGGCAGCAGGACTATTTTCGCGGTCTGCTGCTTGCCTGGAAAAAATCGATCCTGACCGAATCCGAATCGACGCTCGCGCATCTGCAGGACGGGCCGCTTCGCGAACCCGACCTCGCCGACCGCGCTTCGAGCGAGACCGACTGGGCGATCGAACTGCGCACCCGCGACCGTCAGCGGAAATTGATCGCCAAGATCGATTCTGCGATCCGCCGCATCGACGAGGGCGAATATGGCTATTGCGCGGTGACTGGCGAGCCGATCTCGCTCGCGCGGCTGCAGGCGCGTCCGATCGCGACGATGACGCTGGAGGCGCAGGAGCGCCACGAGCGCAACGAACGCATCAGCCGCGAAGACTGACCCAGCGGGGGACAATCCCCGATTTCATTTACGTTTCCGCAAGGGCTCGAATCTAGATTCGCGGGCCAGACATCAACGCGGGGAACGGGTCGCAATGGAATCGCGCGTGCCAACTACGATCGACGAAGAAGTCGCTGCGCTGTCGCGCGGCGCCGACAGGGACAGCCTGTTCATGCAGGCGAGCCTGACGATTCCGGGGCAGCCCGCCCCGGTCATCGTGCGCGTACGCAACCTGTCGGCGGGCGGCATGCTCGCCGAAAGCCCGGTGCGCGTCGAACAGGGCGCGACGATCGAGGTCGATCTGCGCAACGTCGGTGCGGTCTCCGGACGCATCGTGTGGGTCGGCGAGGGCAAGTTCGGCATCGCGTTCGACCGTCAGGTCAATCCGCAGGCGGTTCGTCGTCAGGTGGTGCAGAAGGCGGAGGTGCCGCCGCATATTTCGGCGCTCGACCGCGCCCCCTTCTACCGCCGGCGCTGATGCCCTTGCGCACCAACCGGCGGTAGCGCGTCTGCGATCAGGCGATCGCGAGCATCTCTTCCTTGATCTTCAGCTTTTGCTTTTTCAAATGCGCCAGCGCGGCTGCATCGGGGCAGGGGCGGCGCTCTTCATTCGCAATTTTCTCGTCGAGGTCCGCGTGGCGGGACTTCAGGGCGGAAAGGTGCGACGTGGTCATTGGCCATTCTCCTTTTCGACTCGTGTTGGCAGAGGTGAGTAAATCACGAATCGCCGCGATTGTCGTATCGATTCGGTCAGACGGTGCCCGTTGCGGACGGGTCGTGATCGTGGCAGGAGAGCGGGGTGAACCCCGAAGAAATCTCCCAGCGTCTGGAATTGCTCAGGATCGAGCATCGCGACCTCGACATGGCGATCGTCGCGCTCGGCGAGGCGGGGGCACCCGACCAGCTGCAAATGGCGCGGATGAAGAAGCGCAAGCTGCGCCTGCGCGACGAGATCGCCTGGTGCGAGGATCAGCTGGTTCCCGACATCATCGCCTGACCGCGAAGCATTTGATTTAAAACGGGACGCCGGCGTTCGCGAAATCATGGTTAGCGCCATTGCGGCGCGCCGCGCAGCCGTGCATTCCTCCACCGATGATGACGGGGCAAGCAGAGAGCCGGGCAATCGGCCAACCGGTGCAGCGCGCACAGGTCGAAAATCTTTATGTCGAGGCGATGCTGATCGCGGACGAGGCGCACGCCGCCTTTGCCGCCGAGCGCGACCTCGGCCAGGTGGGGCACGACAGCCTGCTCCAGATCGGCCTCGCCTGCGAATCGCTGAAGACGACGACGCGGCTGATGCACATCATCGCCTGGCTGCTCCATCGCCGTGCGATGATGGCTGGCGATCCGGGCGCGGGGCCGGACGACAGCGCGGCCCGCATCGGCGAACCGGTCGCGGCCGACTGGACGATCTGCGACCGCTTCGATGCGCCGGTGCAGCGTGTGATCGCGGCGAGCGAACGATTGTTCGAGCGCATCGCCCAGATCGAGGCAGGGTGGCATGCACCGCCGGTCACGCCGGTGCAGCAATTGTTCGCGCAGTTGCAGGCGCGGCTTTGAGTGATGTCGGCTTGCGGCCGGAAGCGGACGCAAAGCTCCTCCCTGTGGCGAAGCCATGGGGAGGTGGCAGCGCGAAGCGCTGACGGAGGGGCAATGGCGCGAGGT
>JACDQN010000445.1 GCA_015657575.1 Sphingopyxis sp. | reverse complement strand
TCGGTTTCGTCGCGGTCCGCGATCGGCGGTTTTCTAGGCGAGGTGAGCCCGCGCGCGCCGTTCGTCGCGGCTGCGATCCTGGCCGCCGCCAACATGCTCTATGGATATCTCATCTTTCCCGAAACGCTGCCGCCCGAACGCCGCCGCGCCTTCGACTGGCGCCGCGCCAACCCGCTCGGCGCGTGGAAGACGATGCGCGCCCTGCCCGGGATGGACGGCGTCGCGGGCGTGCTGGTGCTCTGGCAGATCGCAAGCCTCGTCTATCCGATGACGTGGAGCTTTTATTGTATCGCGCAGCTCGGCTGGACCCCCGGGATGATCGGCGCGAGCCTTGCCGCGGTCGGCGTGATGATCGCGCTGGGCCAGATGTTCGTCGTCGGGCCTGCGGTCGCGCGCTTCGGCGAGCGCGACGCCGCGACGCTCGGTATCCTCGTCGCAGTCGCGGTCTATGTCGGTTACGCTTTCACCACCTCGACGATCGGCGCATTCCTGCTGCTGATCCCCGTCGCGCTGCAGGCGCCGGTGCAGCCGTCGCTGATGGCGATGATGTCGCGCCGCGCCACCGCTGAGACGCAGGGCGAGGTGCAGGGGATTTCGGCGATGGCAATGGGGCTGGGACAGCTCGCCGCGCCCGCGCTGCTCACCGGCACGATGGCCTGGTTCACGGCGAAGAATGCACCGGTCCATTTCCCCGGCGCGGCGTTCATCGTCGCGGCGATCTTCGGATTGCTGGCGATCCTGATGCTGCGCCGCTTGCCGCGCGCACAGCCAGCCGATCAGATGCCGCCCTCGGTCAACGCATAGCCCAGCGCCTCGAGCCCGGCGGTGAGCATCGCAACGCACGCCGCGACCTCCGCGCCGTCGTCGACCGGACGACGAAATTGGCGCCGACCTTGCCATCGCGGAAAAAGGGATAGCTGCCGATCGCGACGCCCGGATGCTCCTTTTCGCCAAGGCGGAGCAGATCGGCAATCTCGCTTTCGGGGGCCCAGGCGCCGATAGTGCGCGCGACGAGCGGCTTGCCGCCTTCGAGCTGGCCGGTCAGCGCGTCAAGCATGCCCGCCGTGATGTGCGGGACCCCGGCCATGACGAAAAGATTGCCGATGCGGATGCCCGGTGCACCCGACATGCGGTTGGGGATCAGCTCGGCGCCGTCGGGAGTACGCGCCATGCGCAGCCGCGCTTCGGTCAGCTCACCCCCGCGCGCCGTATAATAGCGTTCGAGGATCGCGCGCGCATCGGGGTGAACGATCACGCCGACGCCGAGCGCCTTCGCGACCGCGTCGACGGTTATGTCGTCGTGCGTCGGACCGATGCCGCCGGTGGTGAAGACATAGTCGTAGCGCGCCCGGAGCGCGTTCAGCGCATCGACGATCTCGTCCTCGACGTCGGGGACGATCCGCACTTCGCGCAGGCGAATTCCCTGCACATCGAGCCAGATCGCAATCTGCGACACATTCTTGTCCTGCGTACGGCCCGAGAGAATCTCGTCGCCGATCACCAGCACGGCGGAGGTCCAGATGCGTTCGTCGCTCATCGCCTTGCCTTAACCCCGAACGAGGACAAAACAAGCCTGATGGAACATTGAGATTGTTCCTGATATGTTCCTATGCGAATCGCAGTGCAACGGAGACGCGACATGGCCGACGAATTGATTTTTTATACCAATCCGATGTCGCGCGGGCAGATCGTCCGCTGGATGCTCGAAGAGGTCGGCGCGCCTTATGAGACGAACATCCTCGGCTACGGCACCTCGATGAAAGACAACGCCTATCTGGCGATCAACCCGATGGGCAAGGTTCCAACGATCGTCCACAATGGCAAGGTGGTGACCGAATGCGCCGCCATATGCGCCTATCTGGCCGATGCCTTCCCGGCGGCGAATCTTGCCCCTGCGGCGGCCGACCGCGCGGATTATTATCGCTGGATGTTCTTTGCGGCGGGACCGGTCGAGCAGGCCATCACTGCCAAGCATTTCGGGATCGAGCCCGACTCCGACCAGCAGCGCTCGGCAGGCTTTGGTACGCTCGATCATGCGCTCGACGCGCTCGAAAGCGCCGTCGCGGGCAAGAGCTTTGTCGCAGGCGACCGTTTCAGCGCCGCCGACGTCTATGTCGGCAGCCAGGTCGACTGGGGGCTGCAGTTCGGAACGATCCCCTCGCGACCGGCCTTCGAAACCTATGCTGCGGGCCTTCGCGAGCGTGCGGGCTACAAGGCGGCAAAAGCGATCGACAACGCCTTGATCGCCGAGATGCAGGCGACGCAATAATGGCGCCGGCCACGGCTCTTTCGACCGAAAGACTATTGCTGTGCCCGCTGGCGCTGGAAGACCATGTCGCGATCCAAGCGATTTTTCCGCAATGGAAGATCGTGCGCCATATGAACGCGCTTATTCCCTGGCCCTATCCGGCGGACGGAGCCCTGACCTATGTTCGCGACGTGGCGCTTCCATCCATGCGCGCGGGCAAGGCGTGGCATTGGTCGATCCGTACCAGGGAAGCACCGGGCCAGTTGATCGGCGTCATCAGCCTGATGCTCGGCAAGGAAGAGAATAGGGGATTTTGGCTCGATCCCGATCATTGGGGAAGGGGTCTGATCCGCGAGGCCAGTGATGCGGCAACCGACTATTGGTTCGACACATTAGACCAAGCCGTTCTGCGTGTCCCGAAGGCCATCGACAATGCGGCGTCGCGCGCCATTTCGACAGGCAGCGGCATGCGCGTGATCTGGCGCGGACAAAAAGATTATGTTGAGGGGTCGCTGCCGACCGAGCTCTGGGAAATCACCGCCGACGAGTGGCGGGCGCTCCGAACCTAGGGTTGAACCCCTAGGGCAGAGCCCTCAGCAGTCCGGCCGCAAGCGGTGCAAGCCTCCGGACCTGCGCATCCTGCGATTCGCTCGCCGCGACATGGACGGCATCGCCGAACGCGTTGCTGTTGTGCACCGCTGCCAGTCCGGCCTCGCTGGCATAGGGCGCCTTCCAGCGCGCAACGGCGCCCGGGTGCAAGTTACGGAACCACGCGGCCCAGGCGGCATCGTCGATGTCGGCCCGTCGCGCCAGAAACAGCACCGGCCGCGCGAGGCGGCGCGCCTCACCATGAATATAGAAAGGCGGCGGTGTCGCGGAAGGCGCGACCTGCACCGCAATCGCGCCAAGCAGCAAATCGGCGTCGGCGCGCGTCAGGCGCGGGTTGAGCGCGAGCTGCATCAACCAGTCGGCGCCGTGCGCGACACCATGCCGCCAGCCTTCGCCCGCCGTGAAGCCGCGATAGTCGGTCACGCCGCCCAGATAGGCGGCGCCCGACGCGGCGAGTTCGTGCAGCTCAGCGTCGGTCAGATAGGGCGCGATGCGGTCGGCGCGCGCGACTTCGGACAGCGCGAGCGCCGCGAAGGGACGGCGGAAACCGCCGGCGTCGTCGGGAGCGGCCGCCATCGCGTCGAGCAGCGCCATCGCCTGTCGCATCTGTACATCGGAGAGGTGCCTTCCGCGCAGCCCCTCCGTCCAGAGGGTGAAAGCGAAATCGTCGCGGACTGCGGGATCGGAATTGCCGAGGCAGGCTGCGAGTGCATCGAGATCGGGCAGGCTCGCCTTGGGAAAGAAGCTTGCGGCATAGGCCTTGAGATCGCCGTCGGCCGGCCGGGCCACGGCACAGTCCGGCGCCGTTCGGCGGCGTGAACGGCAGGCGAGGCCAGCATCGCCGCGACCACGAACATTCCCATGCGAATCATGTGTGCCCCCTCGCCCCAAAGAAAGAGCCCGGCGAATCGCTCCGCCGGGCTCCTGTTTGTCGTTCGTCGTCCGTCCGCTTATTCGCGGCTGCCCAGCAGATTGAGCAGGAAGGTGAACATGTTGACGAAGTCGAGGTAGAGCGTCAGCGCACCCATCACCACCGACTTGCCGACGAAGTCGGTCCCGCGGACATAGAAATACATGCTCTTGATCTTCTGCGTGTCATAAGCGGTGAGGCCTGCGAAGATCAGCACGCCGATGACGCTGATCGCCATCGCCATCGCGCCCGACTGGAACACGAAAGCGTTGAGCAGCATCGCCACGAGCAGGCCGACCACACCCATGATCAGGAAGGTGCCGAAACCCGACAGATCCTTCTTAGTCGTGTAGCCATAGAGGCTGAGGCCCAGGAAGGCCGCAGCCGTCGCGAAGAAGGTCTGCGCAATCGACGTGGCGGTGAACGCCAGAAAGATCGTCGACATCGAGAGGCCCATGACGGCGGCATAGATCCAGAACAGGGCCTGTGCGGCGGTCGTTGACAGCTTGTTGATGCCGAAGCTCAGCACCAGCACGAAGGCCAGCGGCGCGAGCGCCACCACCCACATCAGCGGGCTGCCGACCAGCGAGGCGGTGAAGCCCGACTGATACGCCAGCATCGCGACGATGCCGGTCAGCAGCACGCCCGAACCCATATAGTTGTAAACCGACAGCATGTACGACCGCAGGCCGGCATCGACGGCCTGGTCCATTGCGTTCGCGCCGGCGCCAAAACCGGAAGCCGCCATATTGGGGTCGTTCCAATTCGCCATTTTTCATCTCCATAACCGGCCAGCCCATACCGGCCGTATCGATAATATCGGGGTTTTCCCCCTTTGTTTCAAGCGAAACCGGACAAGGTGCGTTTCAGGGCAATTTTGTTGCGTCGGGGGTCGCGGCGCGGAGCTGCACCGACTATGCAAGCAAGGTCATGTCCACGCATCGCCTGTTCGTCGCGCTGCGCCCGCCGCGCGCCATTCGAGAGGTTCTTCTCGCGGCGATGCACGGCATCGCGGGCGCGCGTTGGCAGAGCGACGATCAGTTGCATCTGACCCTGCGTTTCATCGGCGAGGTCGACCGGCATCAGGCCGAGGATATCGCGGCAGCGCTTGGCGCGCTCCATGCTCCGGCGATCGAGGCGCGCGTTGCGGGAGTGAGTCTGTTCGAGCGGCAGGACGTCCGCATATGGTCTGGGCCGGGGTCGAACCGCACGCACCGCTCGCCGCGCTGCACCGTAAGGTTGAACAATCGCTCGCGCGCGTCGGCGTCGCAGCCGAAACGCGGGCTTTCGTCCCGCATATCACGCTTGCGCGGCTCAATCGCGGTTCGGGTCCGGTCGCATCCTTCCTGGCACTTCATGGCGACCTGGCGACGCCGGTTTTCACCTTCGATCGGGTGATATTGTACGAAAGCGAACTCGCGCACGGCGGGTCGCTTTATCACCCGGAGGCGCGCTATCCGCTCGACGGTCCGAATCTGGCGACGAGCGCGGCGGCGACGGCATCGACGTCGCCCCATGTCACCGCAAAGCCGTCGTCCGCTCCATAATAGGGGTCGGCGACGCTGTTGCCCATGCGGCCGCGCACTAGGTTGAGCATCAGCATTAACTCCGCGGTCGCATCGGGCGGCGCGAGCGCGCGGGCTTCGCGCAGATTTTCGGTATCGGCGGCGAGGATCAGGTCGAAGTCGTAGAAATCGGACTGCGACAGCTGGCGGGCGCGGAGGCCGGCGATATCGACGCCGCGGCGCTGCGCTTCGGCCTGCGCGCGGCGGTCGGGCGGGTGGCCGACGTGCCAGTCGCCGGTGCCTGCCGAATCGATCGTCGCGGCGATACCGGCGCGGGCGAAGGCGGCGCGGGCCGCCCCCTCGGCAAGCGGCGAGCGGCAGATGTTGCCGAGGCAGAGGAAGAGGATCGCGGGGGAAGAAACTTCCGGATCTTTTCGCATATCGCCCCCTCTTGCTCCATAAAGGTGAACCGACTTTCAACTTGCGCGCCCGCGCTGCTCTGCTAGCCAGTATCCAAAGCGATAACGCGTCGGGGAGAGGGTTGCCAGATGGCCGAGAACGAGATGAACACTGCGCCCGCCGCGGCCGAGCCGAAAGCCACGGGTTACAGCTGGTACGTGCTGTCGGTGCTGGTCATCGTCTATATCCTCAATTTCATCGACCGGCAGATCATCAGTATTCTGGCGGTCGATATCAAGGCCGATCTCGGCCTCAAAGACTCGGACATGGGCTTTCTCGGCGGTGCCGCCTTTGCGGTCTTTTATGCTTTGTTCGGCATCCCGCTCGGCCGCCTCGCGGACAATTGGAGCCGCGTCCGCCTGCTGTCGATCGGGCTGACCTTGTGGTCGGCGATGACCGCTTTGTCGGGCTTCGCCTACGACCGGATGACGCTGACGCTCGCGCGCATGGGGGTCGGCGTCGGCGAAGCGACCGCGAGCCCGACCGCTTACTCGCTGATCTCCGACTATTTCCCGAAGCGGCAGAAGGCGACCGCGCTCGCCATCTATTCGTCGGGGCTCTATATCGGCGGCGGCGTCTCGCTGTTCATCGGTGCGCTCATCGTCGAGGCATGGAACAACAGCTATCCGGCTGGCGGCCCGATGGGCCTCGTCGGCTGGCAGGCAGCCTTCCTCGCGGTCGGCATCCCGGGGCTGATCGTCGCGCTGTGGGTCGCGAGCCTGCGCGAGCCGGTGCGCGGCGCGATGGACGGCGCGCCCGCGACGAGCTCGCCCACCCCCTTCCGCCAGTTCGGGAAGGATCTGTCGATGATCGTTCCGCCGCTGACCTTGTGGGGCGCGTGGAAGCGCGGGCCGGCGGCGCTGGCGATCAACATCGGCTTCGCCGCCGCGATCGCCGCCTTTGCCTGGTGGATGATCCAGCTGACGGGAAACTTCCCGCAATGGTCGGCGGTCGCGCTTGGCTATTATGCGGTCTTTTCCTGGGCGAGCACGCTGCGCGCCAACGATCCGGCGACCTTTCGCCTGATCTGGGGCACCCCGGCCTTCATCTGCACGACGCTGGGTTACGGCCTCGTCAGCCTCGCCGCCTATGCGCTCGGTTTCTGGTCGGCGCCTTATGCCGAGCTGGTGCTGGGGCTGCCCAAGCAGGAACTGGCCGGCATCCTCGGCGCCAACGGCGCGCTGAGCGGCTTTATCGGCGTGATCATCGGCGGCCGCATCGCCGACGCGCTGCGCGTCAAGAACCCGTCCGGGCGCGTGCTGATGATCATCTTCGGCGTCGTCGCGCCGATCGTGCCGATCTGGATCGGCTATACGACCGAGAGCGCCGCGCTCTTCTATACGATGAACTTCCTCGCCGGGCTGTTCGGTGCGGCGGCGCTCGGCGCCGCGGCGGCGACGACGCAGGATCTGGTGCTGCCCGAAATGCGCGGCACCGCGACCGCCGCCTTCTTCCTGGGCACCACGCTCGTCGGCCTGTCGTTCGGTCCCTATATGGTCGGGCAGATCTCGGATTTGACGGGAACGGTGGTGAACGGCCAGCCGGTCGGCAATCTGCGCGTCGGCATATTGTCGCTGATCGGCGTCGCGCCGATTGCGCTCGCGTTGCTGCTCTATGCGTATCGCGCGCTGCCGCAGGCCGAGGCGACCATCGCCGAGCGGGCCCGGGCGGCGCGCGAAAGCGCCTGACCCGGATCGCCCGTCGCCGTCAGTTGGGCGCCGACCCCTTGACGATCACGCCGCAGGCGACGCGGCCGCCGCTGTTGCCGCTGGGGTCGGTCTTGTAATCGTCGGGACCGGCGTGGATGACGAACGCCGCGCCATCGGCGTCGAGCAACCCGCCATCGCCCTCGAGGCGCGAGCCGACGAGGCGCAATGTCGCGCGGCCGATCTGTTCGGGTTCGACGACCAGGTTGGGCAGGTCGCCATGATGCGCGCCCATCGGGTTGTCGCGGCCGTGCTGCGCGCCGGTGGGGTTCCAGTGCGGACCCGCGCTGGCGAAATCGGGGACGTCGCACCGACCGACGGCGTGGACGTGCATGCCGAAGGTTCCAGGCGCAAAACCGCGCGCCACGAGTTCGATCCGAAGGCCGCTGGTGTCGCGATAGATGTCGGCGCGGCCGCGGTCGGCGCCCTTGTTGTCATAAAGCTGGGCATAGGCATCGGCGGGAGGCAGCGTACTCCCCGCCTTTTTACCCATGCCGGCGCAGCCGGCGAGCGCGAGCGCTGCGGCTAGGGCGGCCCCTTGAGTCAAAATCCGTGTGCGGGGCAAAGCGGTCGTCATCATGCGGCTCCCTGTAGCTGGAATCGGAATCAGAACGTCGCGAACGGACGTTTCGATCCGCCGAGCGCCGACGATGCCTGTGTTTGGGGGAAGTTCCAAGGGGATAGTCGGGTTTGGGGTGAGGAGGGGCCGTTCCTTCATCCCGTTCGGCATCCCGCGTTGGATCGGGATCTGGTCGGCGCAAGGATCAGGTGGTGATCCAAAGTTCAGGAAAGTTCAGCCTTATGCATTCCGCAACCTGGACCTGGCAGCGCGCTGGAAGCGCGCAGCACATCCCCGCCGCGGTCGAACCGGCAAGCCGGGAGGAGACCGCTTTTATCCACTAGATGAAAGAGCGGGAAGAAGCTGGCACGGCCGGATAATGTAGGAAAGGCTTATTTGAAGCGATGTCGGCTTTAGGACAGCTCCCCACCCCAAACCGGTCATTCCGGCGCGCACGAAAAAGGGCGGCACGCGGCCGCCCTTCTGGACCCCGGATCCAGTCCGGGATGAAGCATTTTCAGACCGCGCGGCTTTGGCGCGCGGGACAATGCGTCACTTGATCTTGGATTCCTTGAACTCGACATGCTTGCGCGCACGCGGGTCATACTTCCGCACCGACATTTTTTCGGTCATCGTGCGCGGGTTCTTTTTGGTGACATAGAAAAAGCCCGTGTCGGCGGTGCTCACCAGCTTGATCTTGACGGTCGTCGGTTTGGCCATGGCCCTGTTCCTCGAAGTAACTGCACATCCATCAGAGGTCCGATGGATGCGGCGGGACTAGGGGCCCCGACGTGGTGTGAAAAACATGAAAGGGCCGCGCAACGCCGCGCTGCCCCTTAATATCCGGGCGCCTTTGGCGGGATTCGGCCCTTCTGTCAAGCAAAAGGAAGGGCGGACGGCGCGGCCGGCCGTCCGCCCCGGAGGGGTCCGGATGGCCCGTCAGGCGTTCTTGATCTCGAAACGCACGCGCATTTCCTTCCAGCTTTCCTCAGGCACGCCGCCGCGCGTCGCGGGCTTGAAGCGCCAACGGGTCAGCGCGCGCCTTTTGGTCGCTTCGAAAAAGGCGGGGTCGTCGGCGCTGACCAGTTCGACCGCCTTCACCCGCCCGTCGACACCGATCAGCACGCGGACGACCGCCACGCCCTCGATCCCCGCGCGCTGCTCGCGCGCCGGATAGTCGGGCTGGAAGGCGCCCGCATAGCGCTGGTCGAGCTGCGCGAGCACCAGTTTGGGTGGCGGTGCCGGCGGATCGACGATTTCGGGCAGGCCCGGCCCGGTACCGGTTCCCGCCGGCGCAACATAGGTTTCGTCGGTTCGCCCGGTGGGCGGGCTCTCGTCGACCGGCGGGAATGGCGATTCGGGGGCAGTGAAGGTGGTTTCGGTCTGCCGGTCCTGCGGTTTGGCGTCGGGCTGCGGCTCGGGCGGCTTCGGCTTGGGGAGCGGAAACGATTGCCATTCTTCGGGGATCACCCTGGGCGGGGTGTCGATGATCATGGGCGACAGCGCCACCGCGACGACCAGCGCCGCAGGCACACCGATGGCCAGCGCCGCGGCGAGCGGACGATGCCGGCCCCCGCCATTATAGCTGCCGCGCCGCAGCACCGGTCCGCCGACGGGCGCGGTCGCCGTTTCGGGCGCAGCGACGATCGCCGAAATCAGGGGAATCAGGGTCATGGCCTCTCTCCTTGCCTTGGCGACCCGGCCCTGCGCGTTGACCGCCACTGTCGGCCGGATCAGGAATGTGTGATATTATAACATCACTACAATTGTCAAGCGCCCAGATCGGCAAAGGCGCCGGCGCGGCGCGATGATCAGATGTGCGCGGAAAGCCGCGCGATCGCGGCGTCTTTCTCGATCAGCGGCAGCAACTCGGCCATATCGGGCCCATGGTCGCGCCCCGTCAGCGCGCGCCGCAGCGGCAGGAAGAGCGCCCGCCCCTTGGCGCCGGTCTTGTCCTTCACCGCGCCGGTCAGCGCGTGCCAAGGGTCGGCGGTCCAGTCGATATCGGGCGCGGCGGCG
>JACDQN010000444.1 GCA_015657575.1 Sphingopyxis sp. | reverse complement strand
TCTCGATCTCGTCGAGCAGCAGCACGCAGTGCGGGTTCTGATCGATCGCATCGGTTAGCAGGCCGCCCTGATCGTAACCGACATAGCCCGGGGGCGCGCCGATCAGGCGGCTGACCGAATGGCGCTCCATATATTCGGACATGTCGAAACGCTGAAGCGGGATGCTCATGATCGACGCGAGCTGCTTGGCGACCTCGGTCTTGCCGACGCCGGTCGGGCCGCTGAACAAATAGTTGCCGATCGGCTTCTCGGGATCGCGCAGGCCCGCACGGCTCAGCTTGATCGCCGACGACAGCACCTCGATCGCGGTGTTCTGGCCGAAGACGACGCGCTTCAGGTCGGTCTCGAGGCTGGCGAGCGTCGCCTTGTCGTCGGTCGACACCGACTTGGGCGGGATGCGCGCCATCGTGGCGATCACGGCCTCGATTTCTTTCGCGGTGATCGTCTTCTTGCGCTTCGACGGGGCGACGAGCATCTGCATCGCGCCGACCTCGTCGATCACGTCGATCGCCTTGTCGGGCAGCTTGCGGTCGTTGATGTACCGCGCCGACAGGTCGACGCGGCGTTGATCGCGTCCTGCGTATAACGCACCTGATGATGCGCCTCGAACGCGCTCCGCAGCCCTGCAAGGATTTTCTTGGTGTCCTCGAGCGTCGGTTCGACCACGTCGATCTTCTGGAAGCGGCGGAGCAGCGCGCGGTCCTTCTCGAAATGGTTGCGGAACTCCTTGTACGTCGTCGAGCCGATGCAGCGGATCACGCCGCCCGACAGTGCGGGCTTCAGAAGGTTCGACGCGTCCATCGCGCCGCCCGAAGTGGCACCCGCACCGATCACCGTATGGATCTCGTCGATGAACAGGATCGCGTGCGGCAGCCCTTCCAGTTCGGTGACGACCTGTTTCAGCCGCTCCTCGAAATCACCCCTGTACCGGGTGCCCGCGAGCAGCGCGCCCATGTCGAGCGAATAGATCACCGCGGGCAACAGCACCTCGGGCACGTCGCCCTCGATGATCTTGCGCGCGAGACCCTCGGCGATCGCGGTCTTGCCGACGCCGGGATCGCCGACATAAAGCGGGTTGTTCTTGCTGCGGCGGCAGAGGATCTGGATCGTGCGGTCGACCTCGGCGCTGCGGCCGATCAGCGGGTCGACCTTGCCGCCCTTCGCCTTTTCGTTGAGGTTGACGGTGAACTGGTCGAGCGCGGTTTCCTTCTTGGACTTGCTTTCGCTTTTGTCCTTCGTTTCTTCCTTTTCCTCGGGCTCCGCCTGCACTGCGGGCTTGCCGCCCTTGCCGACGCCGTGGCTGAGGTAAGAGACCGCGTCGAGGCGCGTCAGATCCTGCTGCTGCAGAAAATAGACGGCGTAGCTTTCACGTTCGGAGAAGAGCGCGACGAGGACGTTGGCGCCCGTCACCTCGTCCTTGCCCGACGACTGGACGTGCAGGATTGCGCGCTGGACGACGCGCTGGAAGCCCGACGTCGGCGACGGATCGCTGTGCCCCTCGACCTTCAGGCTGTCGAGTTCGGTGTCGAGATAGTGGACGACCGCCGATTGCAGGTCGTCGAGCGCGACGCCGCACGCGCGCATCACTTCGGCAGCATGATCGTCGTCGATCAGCGCGTAGAGCAGATGCTCGAGCGTCGCATATTCATGGTGGCGCTCCGAAGCGGCCTTCAAAGCGTTATGGAGGGTCTTTTCGAGGCTTTCCGAAAAAGACGGCATGGTCATTCATCTCCTTGCGGGGACCAGGCCGGGGAGAAGGCGGCCCCCTTAGGAACATAAGTTGGCGATGCCGCCGCCCCACCGCAAGGGAAAAGCGGAGGCGGATGTGAAATTACGATGACAGGATTGATTCACGGTTAACGGGCCGTTGAGAATTGGGACCCGAACCTGGCAGGCATCGAACCTCGTCAGCGCGCAGCGGCGTGCGGGCGCGCCGCTGCGTAGCGCGTCGCAAAGCGGAACAGCGGCACCGTCAGCGTCGTCGAGACAAGCGCCAGCGTGACGAGCACGGCAAATACGGTCGCGGTGATCAGCCCCGCCTGGAGCAGGATCGTCGCGGCGACGATTTCCATCAGTCCCTTGCATTGGAGGAGTAGCCCGAGCCGCGTCCGCTCCGCGGTGGGAAGAGCGGAGTCGGGCGGCAGCAGGTGGACCGCGACGAGTTTCGATGCGCCGGCGAGCAGCAGGAGTATGAGTGTTACGCCGAGCGCGCTGCCGGTGACGACGGCGCCGTCGATGCTGAGCCCGCGATGTGCGAAGAACAGCGGCGACAGGCCGAACAGGGCGATCTTTCCAAGCCATTCGGGGCGCATCCGTGCCGCGAGCGCGTCGGCATCATGACGCCTGCGAAATAGGCGCCGAGCAACTCGTGCAGCCCGAGCATGCTCGTCGCCCAGGCGCGCGCGCGAGATAGGCGAGACCGATGATAGCGGTCAGCGCGACATGATCGGGAAGGCGATCCGGAATGCGCCCGCGCAGTCCGGTCATCGCGGCGATGAGCGCCAGCGCGGCGAGCGGGCGCCAGTCGGCCGCGAGGCCCGCGCCGGTCTCGCCGTGGTGGAGGAAGAGAAGCGCGGCCAGGCCCGCCCACAGGATCGCGTCGTCGAGCGCGGCGATGCGCAGCGACAGGTTGCCGAGCAGGCGGTCGGCGATCGGCAGTTCGCGTACGATGCCGACAAGCACGGGGAGGGCGCTGACCGCGAGGCAAAGGCCGATCGCGCTCGCCGACAGCAGCGGCGAAACCCCGGCCGGGCGAGCGAGGACGCCGTCCATCGCGCCCGACAGCGCGACGGCGAAGCCGACGATGAAGGGCAGCGCGATCGCCGCGAGTGCGCCGCGGCCAGCCGCCACCCGATCGCGGCGCATGG
>JACDQN010000443.1 GCA_015657575.1 Sphingopyxis sp. | reverse complement strand
CCAGTTCGCGCGCCTCGTCGATGTCGCGAAAGGCGCCATCGACGATGACCCCCGCGATCCCTTTTTTTGACCGACGCACGGCTCAGCAGCCCGCCCCAGCCCGACACATCGGTCCGGCCGCGATGTTCGACGACAATGACGTCACCCGCTGCCGCCGCCATGATCGCGCCCGCGCCCAGATGTACTTTCGGCAACCCCGGCATGGGCGCCCCCAGCTTGACCGTCTGAACCCTCCCCGCGATGCGCGCGGGCAGCGTCAGCGAGGCAAGACCGATGACCGCACCGGGCTGGCCGAGCTTGTCCAAGGCGTCCGAAACGCTTGGCGTATCTAACGCGAGCAGCCGTGTCGCAAAGTCATTCACCAGCCGCCTCCATCGCCTCTTTCGTAACGCCAAGTCCCGAAAACTCGGTCGCTTCCAACCCCATCGCCGCGGCAAAAGCCTGCTTGACCTCGTCGGGCTGACCCGCCTGAAAGACAAAGCTTGTGAACATCATCTTCTTGCGCGGATCAGCCAAAATCTCGGCCTTGGTAAAGCCGTCGACGATGTCGGCGCGCCCCATCATCGGCAGTGCGACCGCCTTGTTCTTCGCCGGATCGCGAATGACGCCCTTCGCCTCGCCCCCCGCCTCGATCTTCGCGAGTTCGTCGAAGAAACGGCGGCGAATCAGGACGATCCCCTTGTCGCTGAGGCCCAGATTCTCGCGCGTCCGGTCGGCGATGCGCCCCTGCCCGACCCAGGCGAGGAAATCCTGGTTCATCACGTGCGTGGTGATCCACGCGCCGTTCTCGTCATAGATCGGGCCGTGCCACGTCGGAATCTTATCCTGAACATAAGGCGTTTCCTCGACCGGCACGCGCGTGAATTTCCAGGTGACGCTCAGCGTATTCTTATCGTCGATCGGCACGCGCCATTCGAAATGTTCGCCCAGGAAAAAGCCATGAGGCCACAGGCAGACGCGGCCGACGGTCCAATTCTCGTGGGTCTCGTCGGTGTCTTCCTTGATGCGGCGATAAACGAAGCCATATTCGAATTCGTCGAATTCCAGCTTCAGATGCGTCGGGCCGTAAGCACCGTCCTCGCCGCGAAGTCGCTGCCCCCAATTTTCGTGCATCCATTCGAAATGGACGGGGTCGATCGAATTTTCCTGACACTGGAACCAGTTGCAGGGGATTTCGGAGATAACGACCTGCGAAAAGCCGTTGGCCCAGCTAAACGGTTCCCAATCGGGAAGTTCCGGCGCGGGGTCCGCACCCATATAGGCCCAGACCATCCCCCCAAGCACCTTCACCGGATAGGCAGTCGTCCGGACATTACCGCGCCCGCCGCGGCCCTGGCGCACCGTATCCTCATAGGGCTGTTCGATGCAGGCGCCCGTCCGGTCAAAGCACCAGCCGTGATAATTGCAGCGGATGCCCTTGTCCTCGACGATGCCATAGGCAAGATCCGCGCGGCGATGCGGGCATTGACGCTCGACAAGCCCGAAATTGCCCTCGAGATCCTTGTACAGCACCAGATCCTCACCGAGCAGGCGGAGGGGCTTGATCGCCCGGTCGTCGAACTCCGACTCCCCGGCGATCGGATGCCAATAGCAGCGCAGCAGCTTGCCCATGGACGTGCCGGGGCCAACCTCGGTCAACTGCCGGTTCTGTTCGGCGGTCAGCATATCCTCTTTCCTAATTCCGTCGGGCGGCGTTTAGTCCGCCGCGTAAGCGGTCGCGTCGCATTGGACGAGCATATTGGACGGCAGACTTTCGTTCACCAGCGTATGGCGCGCGGGGCACGACGCGGGGTCGGGGAACGCCTGCACCCATTCGGCATTCACCGCCGCCCGCGCCTCGGGCACCTTCACATAAACCGTCATGCGCACGATGCGGTCGAGCCCGGCGCCCGCGGCCTTCATGATCCGCTCCAGATTCCAGAACATCAGGCGCGCCTGCTCGGCCAGATCGTCGGGCAGCTTGCCCGTTTCAGGATCGAGCCCGTGGATTCCGCCCGTCATCACCAGCGGCCCGACGCGCGACGCAGCCGGAATGGGAAGATTGCCGTGGCTATAGCCCTCGACCTCGATGCTCTTGCGATCGCTCATCGTGCGCCTCCCGTCAAAGATCGAGGCGGTTGAACAGACGGCGGACATTGTCTTCGAAAATGCCCTTCTTGTCGGCATCGCTGATCGAATCGATGCTTTCGATCACTGGCTTCAAATCGTCGTAGGGGATGCCGCTGATCGGGTCGATCCCGCCGCCCGAGCCCGGACGCTCGGTCCCGAAGCAGCAGCGGTCGCGCCGACCACCTTGAACAGCAGCTCGAGCGAAAGCTTGCTGTGGACGACCGTGTCGAACCAGAATTTCTTCAGAATTTCGTCGAACACGGGCGCGTCCTTCGGAATGCGCCCCGCCGCGCGCGCCATCTCGCGGTGCGAACGCCAGCGGCCGGCCTGGAACGGAATCGGTCCGCCGCCGTGGCTGATCATCAGCTTGAGGTCGGGGAAACGGTCGAACACATTGGCGCGATAGATGGAGGTGATCGCCAGCCCTTCTTCGGCCATGAAATGCTCGTCGTACGTCTCGCGCCCGTTACAACAATTGCCGCTGTGGATATGCGCCGGGAGATCGAGCTCGCAGAGCTTCTCGTAGAGCGGATACCAATAGGGATCGCCCAGCGGCGGACTTTCGTTCGTCCCCTCGCTCGGATCGGGATTGAGGAGGACGCCGACGAAGCCCAGCTCCTCGGTCACGCGCTTGATCTCGTCGAAGAGCGAGTCGACCGGGCGCCCCACCTGCTGCGGCAGCGAGCCGACCCCGCGAAACCGCGTCGGATGCATTTTGACCGTGCGGGCGATCATGTCGTTATTGTCCATCGTCCAGTCGACGATGTCGTTCCAGCGCGCCTTGCCGTTGAGCATCAGGAACGGACGCGGCGACAGCAATTGAACGTCGGTCCCCGCAGCATCCATGATCGCGACATTCTGATCGGCCGAAGCCTGCAGTTCGGCGTCGGTCACCTTGGCGCGAAAGGAGTCGCCATATTGGCCGCTCGAGACGATGAGGTTCGATCGGTGCGCGTAGAGCGAAGCCGGGGCCACCAGATGTGCGTGTGCGTCGATAATCAACGGAATATCCTCCCAATCCCTACGCGACCGGTATCGGGCGCCGCTTATGGTTATGCCGGGGACTCAAGGGGGCCTCCGGCGGTTGAGGGGATATTCCGCGCTCCTTGCTCAATTGTCAATCCAGTTGGACAGCATAAGGTAATAATTTTGTATTTTTGGTCAGATTGCATGATCGACCTCGGCCGTGCGCAGATCGCGCTTCAGGATTTTGCCGCTGGCATTGCGCGGCATCGCATCGACGAACACCACCCGCTTGGGCAATTTGAAGCCCGCGAGCCGCGAGCGGCAATGCTCGACGAGGGCGTCGGCGGTTGTTGCTTCGCCCTCGCGGAGTACCACGAACGCGGTGACAGCTTCGATCCAGCGCGGATCGGGCAGGCCGATGACCGCGACTTCGGACACAGCGGGATGAGTGTAAAGCGCCTCCTCGACTTCGCGCGACGCGACATTCTCGCCGCCTGTCTTGATCATATCCTTCTTGCGGTCGACGATGGTCAGATAGCCGTTGGCATCGAGGACGCCGAGATCGCCGCTGTGGAACCAGCCGCCTTCGAATGCCTCGGCCGTCTTTTCGGGGTTGTCCCAATATCCATCGAGCAGTTGCGGCGACCGATGCACGATCTCGCCCACTTCACCACCGCGCGTCGCATGGCATCGTCGACGACGCGCGTTTCGACATGAAGCGTCGGCCGCCCGGCAGACCCCAGCTTCGCCTCATGCTCCTCGGGAAAGAGGATCGTCGCGACCGGCGCGATCTCGGTCTGCCCGTACAGGTTCCATAGCCGGAGGTCCGGGAGTCGGCTGCGAATCTCGCGCAGCACCTCGACCGGCATGATCGACGCACCATAATAGCCACGAACCAGCGTCGACAGGTCGTGCTGATCGAACAGCGGCGATCGCAGCAGCGAAATCCAGATCGTCGGCGGCGCGAAAAAGGAGTTCGCACCATATTGCTCGATCAGCGGGATCACCCGCTCGGGGGCGGGCGCCGACAGGATGATGTTCATCGCGCCGACCAACAGCGCGGGGCCAATCATCGCGTCAAGCTGCGCGCAGTGAAACAGGGGCATCGCATGGATCGCGACGTCGCCGCCGACCATTCGCAATCGATCACGCAGCTCTGATATTGCCACAGCACTGCCTCATGGCTCAGCATCGCACCCTTCGGGCGGGATTCGGTGCCGCTGGTGTAAATGATCTGCGCCAGCGACCGGCTATCGGTCGCGATGTCGGGGACGGCGCCATCGCGCAACAACGTCTCCCAATCAGGCAGCTCCGCCGGAAGACCGCCCCACTCATCGGTCAGACCATAGGTCGCGAGGACCGTTCCTGCCGCTGCTTCGCTCGCGGCGTCGGCAGTACTGGCGTCGACGAACAGCAGCTTCGCGCCCGAATGATCGAGAATGTAGCGGATCTCATCGGGCGTCAGCATGAAATTCACTGGCACCAGCACCGCTCCGATCCGCGCGACGGCGAAACGCACGGCCATGAAGCTGTGGCTGTTGCGCGCCAGAATCGCCACGCGATCGCCCTCGCCTACGCCCCCGGCGACGAGTCCGGCGGCAAGGCGATCGGCGATGGCGTCGAACTCGGCATAGCTCCAGCGGACGTCGCCGCATAAAATCGCGGGCCGCGGCCCATGGCGAAGCGCCGATCGGCGCAGCATATCCGACAGCGTTTGTCGCCGCGCGACCCGATAATCCATCCGACCTCTCCCACGGCCACGGCCGCATTATTTATATCAACTGGTCCATATAAGTCCAATCGGCCAACCAGTTCAATATGGGAGACGCCGTGCAGCACAGCACAGTCGAATTAGTCGCGTCTTGCCTCAGGACTTACGCGGTGGATCGCGGAAGAAGAGCTCCTGTACGACCCGCGCATGCTCCTCCACAAAATCGGGGTCGAACGGACTTTTGCCGAGGACATGCTCGACTTCGGCCGAGAGCATGAAGATTCGACCCGCTGCCCCGATGAAGAGATAATGGAGGTGCAGCGGATCGCCTTTCACATAGGCTCCAGCTTCCTGAGCGGCGACAATCAAGTCACGCCAGGTTTCGAAACCACTGCCGAGCAGGGTGTTGATGATCCATTCGATCCGCTCGCCGCGCTGCCCCGCCTCATGCGACATCAGCCAGTGCAGTTCGGGATGTTCCGCCGCCATGCGCACGAAATCGAGCTGGATGAGGCGCAGCTTGGTGACCGGATCGACACCGCGCAGTCCCGCCAATCGTTCTTCGAAAGCCTGGTGATACCAGCCGAGCGCATGGCGCATGACGGCCTGCCAGATGCCGATCTTGGTCTCGAAATGATAGATGACAAGATTGTGGAGAACGTTCGCGCGCTTCGCGATCGATCGCGTCGATGCGCCGTTGAAGCCGAACTCCGCAAACTCCTGCGTCGCGGCGTTCAATATGTTGGTCCGCGTCTCCGCCGACCGCGCCTGACGTTTGCGGACGTTGACCAGCGCGCCCGCCTCGAGGCCCGCATCCTGTGCAGCGGCCGCCTTAGCCTTACTTTCCGGCATGGTTCAAATTCGAGCCCCTAAATTGACCAGAGGCGTCGAATATGAGTCTCGATCGCTTAGTGCAAGCGCAAAGCGGCCGGGACCGCCGCGATCATTCCCATACCGCAAAGCCCATTCCGACGCCGGTTCCAGCAGGAGTTCGCTGGACCGGGACATATTCAGCCCATTTGCAGGACAGATGCTCGATCGCGCCCGCCGTCAGAATCCAGTTCAGAATCTCCGACGAGCCGGCATTCAGCGCCTCGCGCGGGATCGTACTGAGATCTTCCGGTCGCGACGCGCGCATCGCGGCGAGCACCTTTTGATCGAGATCCTCGTCGACAACAAAATGGCTGAGCCCCCCCGACGCGACGACCGCCACGCGCAGATCCCGGGGACTGGCCTCGACCGCCTTGCGCAGCGCGCGGCCGACCGCGACGCAGCGGGCCGGAGTGAGCACGTTCGGCGGATAATAGGTGTTGAGCAGGATCGGAATGACGGGGATCGAAGTTCGCATCAACCGCTTGATGACGAAGCCATAAGCATGGCCGAAACCCGCCTCCTCGGGCCGCGGCACTTCGCCGCAGACCGAGATGTCGACCTGCTCGTCGAGGAGCCCGCGTATCAGGTCCAGCGCGAATTCGCGGTGGCCGGGAAAGCGATGAATGGCATCGACCGCCCAACCCTGCGTTACCTTCGCGGCCCACTCCGGCGGCGACTCCATCGACAGGATATCATGTTCGTGCGTGACAATCTCGTCGCCGTAATAGAGCGCGACGGCGGGCATATTTCCCTTGCTGTACAATTCCTCCTGATCGTCGCCGACAATCAGGATGACATCGGGCGCAGCTGCCTCGATATCGTCGGCGATCCGGTCGAGCGCCTGCTGCGACCTGTCCGACTTTTCCTTGAATATGGCTGGCGTCGCGATGTCGGCGTAGCGGCCGGCGACCTCGGCCTCGAGTTCATCGTAACTCAGCCAGCGGCCATCCGACATGTTGAGCGCCTTGGCGCGATAATCGTCGTTCGCCCGGCTCTGCCATTCTTCGCCGTCCAGCGACAGCAGCGGCGTATGCGCCGTTCCAACCCCAAGCACGATCTTTGCCACTATATCCTCTTTCCCTGTTCGCAGGCCCGTGTCCGGGTGCGTTGCAGGAAAAACCGATAAACCGGCTTATCCGCCCGCAGCCTCTCGCCTGCAAAAATACTGTCCATTCATATCGTAAATGTCAATCGAAATTGACCGCTTGGGCAGTTTATAGCCGAATCGGCAATCGGATCCGGCACAGCGGGCACCCGTCACCCCTTGTATGTATAGGTCAGTTTTTAGCAATTTTATAAACCGATGTAACCTCAAATTGCATAATAAATAGACCATATGGACAATTAGCAAAAAAGGTGCGACGTTCGAACACCTACGGAAGCCACGCAGAAGAATCGCGGCTCCGAAAGGAGGGAGGATCGGCGCCATCATGCCAACGCGAACGATCTCAAAAAACGTGCGGCTTCATTGCACCGTCTCGGCCAGTGGGCGCGCGTGCGCCCGCACGCACCCACCGGCCATTCTTTATACAATCCTAATGGATCATTTTGATGTTGACTTATGATCCATATGATCAAATTATAATAAAAAACATAAACTCAGGGAGAATGCATGTGAAGCCTATCAGACTATGCGCGATCGCCTTGCTCGGCTCGGCAGCGCTGCCCTCGATCGCCGTCGCACAAACGCAGGTCGAACCGGCGACGCAAGCCGAAGACGATTCCGATATTGGCGCGATCATCGTAACGGCGCGTAAGCAGAACGAAACGCTGCTCGATGCACCCGCGACGATTTCGGTCCTGAGCGACGAGCAGTTGCAGACCAAGAATATCACGAACGCCAACCAGCTGGGCGGGATCGTGCCAGGCCTGGTGATGACGCCCGGCGTCGGCAGCATTCAGCTAACGAGAATTTTTTGTTCTACTCCAGACACTTCATTT
>JACDQN010000442.1 GCA_015657575.1 Sphingopyxis sp. | reverse complement strand
GACATGCAGAAACCGCTTTCCTACATTATCCGGCCATGCCAGCCTTTCCACGGCTCTTTCACTCGGTAGATGACAACCCTCGCTGTCCAGCGCGCCAGCATAGGCTCCGGCCCAAACCGCACGCTCCACAAGGCTGAACTTTCCTGAACTTTGGAACAGGGAAACGTCCGCTCCCACCCCAAAGCTGCCGTCAGCTTCCGAGCAGCGCTCTCGTTGCCGCCGTGACGTCATCCTGGCGCATCAGACTTTCGCCGACGAGGAATGCTTTCACACCGCTTTCGGCCAGTCGCTGGCAGTCGGCGTGGCTGGCGATGCCGCTTTCGCCGACCAGCAATGTGCCGGGCGGTACCAGCCTTGCCAGGCGCTCGGTGACGCCGAGATCGGTTTCGAAGCTGCGGAGGTCGCGGTTGTTCACCCCGATCAGGCGCGATTTGAGCTGCGTCAGCGCGCGGTCGAGTTCGGCTTCGTCATGGACCTCGACGAGCACGTCCATTCCGCGTTCGAGCGCGGCGTGCTCGATCTCGCGCATCTCACCGTCGCCCAGCGCAGCGACGATGATCAGGATCGCGTCGGCACCGATCGAGCGCGCTTCGGCGACCTGCCACGGATCGATCATGAAATCCTTGCGCAGCACGGGCAGGTCGCACGCCGTACGCGCGGCGATCAGAAATTCCTCATGCCCCTGAAAATAAGGCGCATCGGTCAGGACAGAGAGGCAGGCCGCGCCGCCCACTGCATAGGCGCGGGCATGATCGGCGGGATTGAAATCCTCGCGAATCAAACCTTTGGAGGGTGATGCTTTCTTGATCTCCGCGATCAGGCCGAAGCCGCCGGCGTCGATCTTGCGTTGCAGGGCCGCCTGGAAGCCGCGTATCGGACCCCCGTCGATGCCGTCGAGCGCATCGACTGAATAGGCTTTGCGTCGCTGCGCAACCTCTTCGGCCTTCGTCGCGAGAATCTGGGTGAGCTTGTTCATTTATAGGCGATCCAGCAATTGAGGAGCGCGTTGGCGAGCCCCTTGTCGATGGCTTCGGCTGCTTCCTCGACGCCGTCGATCAGATTTTCGACCGCACCCGCGACGACGAGCGCTGCGGCGGCGTTATAGAGCACCGCATCACGATAGGCGCTTTTCCCGCCGAGCAGGAGGTTGCGGAGCGCCTGGGCATTTTCGGTCGCGTCGCCGCCGCGGATCGCGGCAATCGGGTGCGTCGGCAGGCCGGCGTCGGTGGCGGTGCTGCGCTGCATCATCACCCCGTCGGGGGTGACGACCGCGACTTCGTTGCCGCCTGCGAGCGAGAGTTCGTCGAGGCCTTCGTCGCCCGAGATCACGCGCGAATGCTCGGTACCCAGATGATGCAGCGCCTCCGCATAGATGGGGACGTAGGCGGGCCGCGCGATTCCGACGAGTTGGCGGGTGACGCGTGCGGGGTTGGCGAGCGGGCCCATCAGGTTGAAGATGGTGCGACGGCCGATCGCCTTGCGGATCGGCATGATGCGTTTCATCGCCGGATGATGGTTGGCGGCGAAGAGGAAGCAGATGCCGAGATCGGCGAGCTGCGCCTCGGCCATCGCGCCGGCGCGCTCCATGTCGAGGCCAAGCGCTTCGAGCGTATCGGCGGCGCCCGCCTTGGAAGAAGCGGCACGATTTCCGTGCTTTGCGACCGGAACCTCGCACGCTGCGACGACGATGGCGACCGCCGTGGATACGTTCAGCGTGTGATGGCCGTCGCCGCCAGTGCCGCAGACGTCGATCGCGCCGGCGGGCGCGTCGATCGGGATCATCCGGTCGCGCATCGCCTGTGCGGCAGCCGCGATTTCGACCATCGTCTCTCCGCGGTCGGCGAGCGCGATCAGGAATTCGGCGATATTCTCGCCGTCCGCGGTGCCGTCGAGCATTGCGGTGAAGGCATCGGCCGCCTCGTCATGCCCCAGCAGCGTGGCCGGGTCGGGAAGCGGACCGAAGCGGCTCATGCGGCCTGTCGCGCCGCTACGGGCAGTCCTGCAAGGGCGAGGAAGTTCGCGAGCATGGCATGGCCATGTTCGGTGGCAATGCTTTCGGGGTGGAACTGCACGCCGTGGATCGGAAGCTCCGTATGGCGGAAACCCATCACGGCGCCGTCGTCGCTGGTCGCGTTGATGACGAGACTATCCGGAATATCGACGACCTCGAGGCTGTGATAGCGGGTCGCGGTCAGCGGCGAGGGCAGGCGGGCGAACAGCCCGCTGCCGTCGTGGCACACGGGCGAGGTCTTGCCGTGCATCAGATGGCCGCGCTGGACGGTGCCGCCGAAATGCTGGCCGATCGCCTGATGGCCGAGACAGACGCCGAGCAATGGGCGCCGCACGTCGGCGCAGGCAGCGACGAGGTCGAGGCTGATGCCCGCTTCATTGGGGGTGCAGGGGCCCGGCGAGATAAGGATCGCGTCGGCGCCGGTTGCGAGGGCCTCGGCGGCGGTGAGCGCGTCGTTGCGCTCGACGCGCACGTCGGCGCCCAGCTCGATCAGATAATGAACGAGGTTGAAGGTGAAGCTGTCATAATTGTCGATGACGAGGATCATGGCGGCGCCCTAACGCTTTTACCGGGTTTGGGAAAGGGATAGAAGCTATTGGGCAGGCAATGCCGGCTTCTACTCCGCCATCAGCTTCGCAAGATCGTCCTTCCAGAATTTCGCCCATGTGTGCGTGCTGTGGCCCTTGGTCTCGGGGCTCGCCGGGATGAGGATGAACCGGGCCGTTTTCATGCGCGCCGCCGCCTTTTTGGTGATGCCATAGGCGGGCGGGTTGATGAAATCGTCGGCCGAATTGATCCAGAGCACGGGCACCCGGATCTTTTCGAGGTTCGGCCAGGGGTTATAGGTCCGCGAACTGTCGAGCTGATAAATCGTATCGTTCGCGTCATTGCGGCCGTAGGTGCGGGCGAATGCCTCGTCCTTGTATTTCTCCGCCGCTTCGCGGGTCGGATATTGCGCCTGCAGTGCATAGGGGTTGGCGCCCGCGATCATGCTGAGCGAGGCGGCGGTGCGCAGGCCCGAGGCGGGCGGGGTGGTGTAGTTGCCGCCGTTCCACAACGGGTCGGCCTTGATCGCGTCGATCGACAGCGTGCGCCACATGCGGTTCTGCCCCGCGATCTCGACCGGTAGGCACGCGAAGGGGGCGAGCTTTTCAGCGAAATCGGGATAATTTTCGCCCAGACGAAGGCGATGCATGCAGCCCATCGAGGTGCCGAGGATGAGCTTCAGCTTCTTCACGCCGAGCTTTTCGGTGAGCATGCGGTGCTGGGCGCTGACCATGTCGTTGTAATCGTAGCGCGGGAATTGCATGCGCAGCCCGTCGCTGGGTTTCGACGAGCCGCCGTGGCCGAGATTGTCGGGCAGGATGATGTAATATTTGGTCGTGTCGAGCAACTGGCCGGGGCCGAAAAGCTCGTTTGCGAATTGCGGCTGGAAGAACTGCTTGCCCGTACCGCCGGTCCCATGGAGGATCATCACGGCGTTGGTGATAGTGCCCTCCTTGTCGCGCTGCGGCGTGCCGAGCGTTGTATAGTGCATCTTGATTTCGGGCAGTGTCTCGCCGGTCGCGAAGCTGAAATCCTTCAGGATCGCATCGGCTTCGGTGGCGCCTTCGACTTGGGCTTGGGCGGGCGTGATGCTGGCGAACAGCAGGGTGAGCGGGGCGAGGATCTTGCGCATGGTGGAGGGGTAGCGCGTTTGAAGGCGCGCGATAAGCCTTCTCTGGCGGCAATTGAGGTGGTGGGCCGGGGTGGCTGGTGTCGGCTGGTTGCGGACCTTAGTTTCATCGTCATCCCGGACTTGATCCGGGAT
>JACDQN010000441.1 GCA_015657575.1 Sphingopyxis sp. | reverse complement strand
CCCGCCGCGCCGCGCGCCGCGGCGACGGCGCCCGCGCCGCCCATTGCGAGGCCGCCTGCGGCGAGCGCGGTCGTCGTCACTGCCGATCCCGCACCGAGCTGAGGTGCGCCCGCGACCAGTCCCGAGGCTATGCCGGGGCCGAAGATCGCGAGCCCGAACAGCGCGAGGCTGGCCAGCATCAGCGACACCGCCTGCTCGATGGAGACCTCGTCGCCGGCGATCGCGCCGGTGAAGTCGGCAAAATAATTGGAGCCGATGCCGACGATGACCGCGAGCACCATGACCTTGATCCCCGACGAGACGATATTGCCGAGCACGCGCTCGGCGAGGAAGGAGGTGCGGTTCCACAGCGCGAACGGCACCAGCACGAAGCCGGCGAGCGAGGTCAGCTTGAACTCGAGGATGGTGATGAAGAGCTGGATCGCGAGAATGAAGAAGGCGGCGATGACGATGATCCAGGCAATCACCAGCACCGCGATCTCGACGAAATTGTCGAAGAAGTCGATCGGCCCCACCAGCTCCTTCGCCTGTTCGAGCAAAGGCCATGCCGCCTCGAAGCCGGTCCCCGCAAGGCGCCCCGGCATCAGCAGGTCCTGGGGGCCGATTGCGCTGCCGCCTGCGGTCAGCCCGAGCCCGGCGAACGAGCGGAAGATGATATCGGACAGGACCGGAAAACTGTTCAGGATCAGCGCGAAGGCGCCGACATAGAGAATCTTCTTGAGGAACTTGCCGATGACGTCCTGCTCGCCACCGAGCGCCCAGAACAGCCCGGCGAGCGTGATGTCGATGCCGATCAGAATCGTGGTCAGGAACCCGACGTCACCGCCGAGCAGCCCGAACCCGCTGTCGATATAGGCGATGAACGCCTGCATGAACTGGTCGATGACATTGAGATCCTGCACGGCAAACACACTCCTGAAAATGCAAGCAAAGGTGTCGCGGGACCGGTTCCCGAAAGGGGGAGACGGGTCGCCGGCCCCGCGACGGGCGGGCGCCAGGCCGGGGAGCAAGCGGCGCGGCGCCGCCCGGGCTCACTGGCGCGGCGTGTAGGCCTTGCCGTCGCCGAGGAAGCGCGTCGTCCGCGCGCGCGCTTCGATCGCGCTCTGCCCGCGCCGCGCGGCTTCGAGCGATTCCTTGCGAAACTGCGCCGCCATCAGCGTCTGGAGCTGAAACTGCTGCTTGGTCGCGAGCGCGAGCAGCTGGTTGGTCGCCTGCTGCGCGGCGAGCGAGCCTTCAGCGCCCTGGCTCTTCGCGACGATCTCGCTGAGTGCTTCCGCGTCACCGCGAACATTTTCCACGATCCCGCTCTGCACCTTCATCGTCTGGCGGAACGCCGCCATCTCGGTGTCGAGCCGCTGCTTCGCCGCCGCGATCCGTTCGTCGCGGGTCATCGCCGCGGCGAAGCTGTCGGGGAAAAGCTGACGATAGCGTTCGTCCAACTGATCGACGCGAAAGTCGATTCCCTGCGCCTGCCCCATCAGCCGGTCGATCTCGCCGAGCTTTTCGCGCAGCCGGTCGAGCTGCGGGAAGTCGATGCGCGTGAGGTTCTTCGCCTGCCCCGCGAGCATCTGGGCCTCGTTCTGGAGCGAGCGGATCTGGTTATTGACCTGGCTCAGCGTCCGCGCCGCGGTGAGCAGGTTCTGCGAATAATTGCTCGGGTCGAACACGCTGAGCTGCGCCGACGCCGGCGCGCCGGGCACTGCGACGGCGAAGGCAAGCGCGCCGATCGCGCCGAGGCCGAGCAGGCCGGTGACGATGTGGTGACGGAGGGATAGTCGCATCAAAAATCTCCTTCTTGGGGGGCTTGGGGGGACGGAAAATCGGCGAGGAGGTCGGACGCCCAGTCGAGGCCGGCGGCGGCAAGAAAAGCGCGCGCGAACGCCGCCGGGTCGCGGCCGCCGACATCGAGCGGATCGAGCTTCGCTTCGATGGCGTCGATACGCTTCTGCGTTTCGGGATCGGACGCACCGCAGAGCGCCAGCGCGATCGGCCCGAGCCCCAGTTCGAACAGCCGGTTGCCGCGCGCCGATTGCAGATAATATTGCCGCTTCGGGATCGCGCGGCTGACAAGCTCGATCTGCCGCACGTTGAGCCCGAAGCGACGATACGCGGCTTGGCTCTGCGGCTCGATCGCGCGGTCGTTGGGGAGCAATATTCGCTGCGGGCAGCTTTCGATGATCGCCGGCGCGATCGAGGACTCCGCGATGTCGGCGAGGCTCTGCGTCGCGAAGACGACCGCGACGTTGCGCTTGCGCAGCACCTTCAGCCATTCGCGGATGCGCGCGGCAAACAGCGGGTGGTCGAGGAACACCCAGGCCTCGTCGAGAATGAGCAAGGTCGGGCGCCGGTGAACCGCGCTTCGAGGCGGTGGAACAGATAGGAGAGCACCGGCGCGACGACGCCCCCCTGCCCCATCAGCGCCTCGGTTTCGAAGCATTGCACGTCGGCGACGCGCAAATCATCCTCGGCAGCGTCGAGCAGCCGCCCGAACGGACCTTCGAGCGTGTAAGGCGCGAGCGCGGCGCGCAGCGGCGCCGATTGGAGCAGCAGCGACAGGCCGGTGAGCGTGCGCTCCTCGACCGGCGCGGTGGCGAGGCTGGTCAGCGCCGACCAGACGGCCTCCTTGACTTGCGGATCGACCGTGACCTTTTCATGCGCGAGCAAGGCGCCGATCCACTCCGCCGCCCACGCGCGTTCGTCGGCACGGTCGATCTGCCGCAACGGCTGGAAGGCGATGGCGCGGCCGCCCTCCCCGGCGTGACCGCCGTCCTCGCCGCCGAGCCCGAGCGCATGATGCGCGCCTCCCGCCGCGAGCACTGCGGCGCGCGCCGAAAAGCCCTTGTCGAAGATATAGACCTGGGCATCGGGATAGCGGCGGAACTGCAAAGCGAGCAAGGCGAGGAGCACCGACTTGCCGGCGCCGGTCGGCCCGACGATCAGCATATGGCCGACATCGCCCACATGGGTGCTCAGCCGGAACGGCGTCGAGCCGCTGGTCTCGGCAATGAGCAACGGCGGGCCGCCGAGATGCGCGTTGCGCGCCGGACCGGCCCAGACGCACGACAGCGGCATCAGGTGCGCGAGGTTGAGCGTATGGACGATCGGCTGGCGGACGTTCGCGTAAACATGACCCGGCAGGCTCGACAGCCACGCCTCAACGGCGTTGATGCTCTCGCGAATGCAAGTGAAGCCGAGCCCGTTGACGATGCGCTCGACCGCACGGACTTTTTCTTCGACGCGCCCCCGGTCGGCATCGGCAACGGTGATCGTCGTCGTCAGATAGCCGAACGCGAGCATGTCGGCGCCGAGCGCCTGCAACGCGAGATCGGCGTCGACCACCTTGTTGTCGGCGTCGCTGTCGAGCAGCTGCGCCGGCTGGTTGTAGATGACCTCGCGCAACATCGCGGTCACCGACTTGCGCTTGTTGAACCATTGGCGGCGCAATTTGGTGAGCGCCTTGGTCGCCTCCTGCTTGTCGAGCGCTATGAAGCGCGTGACCCAACGATAGGAAAAACCTTCATGATTGAGCGCGTCGAGGATGCCCGGGCGACTGACATTCGGAAAACCCAAGATCGTCAGCGTTCGCAGATGCTGGTCGCCGAGCATCGGTTCGAGGCCGCCCGCCAGCGGCGTGTCGGCAAGCACTCCGTCGAGATACATCGGGGTCTCGGGGACCGCGACGGCATGGCGGCGCGTCGAGGCGGTACCGTGGAGATAGGTCAGCGTCTCGCCGTCGCTCAGCGCGCGCACCTCGGGCATGAACCCCGCGAACAGGTCGAGCGCGCGATCGGTCTCGGCGACAAAGCCCGCGAGCGCCTGCCGCCAGTCGCGCCCCTTGACCGCATCGCTGCGCTCGACGAGCGCGCGGCCCGCGGTATCGGTCTGGTCGGGAGGCGGCAGAAAGGTGAGCGTCAGATAATAGAGACTCTCGAAATGCGCCCCCGCGTTCTCGAAGGCGGCGCGGCGTTCCTGCTCGACGAGCCATGACGCCGCGTCGGGAAACGCGCTCTCGGGATAGGCGAGCGCTTCGCGACGCTCGGCCTCGAAGTGCAAGGCCCAGCCCGAGCCGAAGCGCTTGAGGACATTGTTCGCGCGCGCGCAGGCAGCGATGAGTTCGGCCTCGGTCGCGCTTTCGAGATCGGGGCCTCGAAAACGCAGCGTGCGCTGGAAGCTGCCGTCCTTGTTCAGAACGACGCCGGGCGCGATCAGCGCAGCCCATGGCAGATGGTCGGCGAGCCGGTCGGCGCGATTGCGATACTCGCGAAGGTTCAGCATGCAAGATACCCCCGCTGGCGCAAGTGACGCGCGAGGACGGGCGCAAAATCGGGATCGCGCTTCGCGGCGAAGGCCGCGAGCGTGTGGCCGAACGCCCACATCGCGAGGCCGGCGGCCCATTGCTGCAAGCCGAGGCCAAGCGCCGCCGCGACGGTGCCGTTGACGATCGCGATAGCCCGCGGCGCCCCGCCGAGCAGGATCGGTTCGGCGAGCGCGCGGTGCATCGGCGCCTCGAAGCCGGCCAGGTGGCCATTGCTCTCAGGATGGTCGGCGCCGCTCATGCGATGAGCGCCCCGCCGCCGAAGGAGAAGAAGGACAAGAAAAAGCTCGACGCGGCAAAGGCGATCGACAGGCCGAAGATGATTTGGATGAGCCGCCGGAACCCGCCCGCGGTTTCGCCGAACGCCAGCGTCAGCCCGGTGACGATGATGATGATCACCGCGACGATCTTCGCGACCGGGCCCTGGACCGATTCCAAGAGCTGCTGGAGAGGTTCTTCCCACGGCATGCCCGAGCCGGCGGCATGGGCGGCACCGGCCAGACCGAGCACGAGGCCGAGGTTGATGCCGACGACGGCCAGCCGCCGTAATGCGGGGGCGCGGGCGCTTGCCTTGGCCATCTTCGGTGCGAGGGCGCGAACATGCATGTCATTCTCCTTCAAGAGCGCTGGGATCGGGGCTGAGGTCGCGGACGGCGTAATCGCCCTGCGCGTCGAGACCGGCGACGCGCGCGATGGTCTCGACGCGGCGCGCAAGGCCGCGTCCGGCGATGAAGACGATCATGTCGATCGCTTCGGCGATCAGCCGGCGCGGCACGGTGACGACGCTTTCCTGCACCAGCTGTTCGAGACGGTAGAGTGCCGCGCTCGCGCTGTTCGCATGGACGGTCGCGATGCCGCC
Organism: Sphingopyxis sp.; assembly: GCA_015657575.1. Taxonomy (GTDB): domain Bacteria; phylum Pseudomonadota; class Alphaproteobacteria; order Sphingomonadales; family Sphingomonadaceae; genus Sphingopyxis. Next base: position 45,735 of record JACDQN010000441.1, on the reverse strand, counting down.
GGGGTGGCCGGTATTCCAGGCCTTGAGCATGTCGAGCGCCTCGCGGCCGCGCACTTCGCCGACGATGATGCGATCGGGGCGGAGGCGAAGCGTCGAGCGCACGAGATCGGCCATCGTCACCGCGCCCGCGCCCGTCGCGCCAACCGCGCGTGTCCGCAGCGCGACGACATCGCTTGCCGCGCATTGCAGTTCGCGCGTGTCCTCGATGATGATCACCCGCTCGTCGAGACCGGCCATTTCGGCGAGCAACGCGTTGGCGAGCGTCGTCTTGCCCGACGAGGTGCCGCCCGCGACGAGAATACTCCGCCGCTCGACCACCGCCATCGACAGCAGCCGCGCCGTGTCGGCGGGCATGATCCCGTCCTTCACATAGTCGAGCAGCGTGTAGATGCGCGCGGCGGGCTTGCGGATCGAGAAGCAGGGCGCGAGGCTGACCGGCGGGAGCACGCCCTCGAACCGCTCCCCTGCCCCCTCGCCATGCGGCGGCAGCTCGGCAGAAATGATCGGCGCTGCGGCATGCACCTCGGTGCGCGCGTGGCTCGCGACCAGCCGGATGATGCGTTCGACCTGCGCCGGATCGTAGCGCGTGCCGGTGTCGATGCGGCCCTCGCCCAGCCGGTCGAGCCGCAACACTCCGTCGGGGTTCACCATGATCTCGATGACCGCGGGATCGGACAGAGCCGCGGCGATGCCCGGCCCCATCGCGGTGCGCAGCATCGCCCGGCGGCGCCCGGAGGACAGATTGGCAGAATGAAGCGCGTCGCTCATGGCTTCACCTCGCTGCTGGCATTGGAACCCAGCGTCCGTTCGCCGCCCGCTAGCTGGCGGCCGAGCTGCGCGATAAAGCGCTCGAAGCGCGCGTTGCCGGTAGCGAGCGCCGCGGTGTCCGCCTCGGGGAGCGGCGCGGTGACGGTGAGCTGGTAGCGGACGAACAAGGCCAGCGCTTCGAGTACCACCTCGATGTCGCGCCGCCCCGCCGCGACCTCGCGCGAGATGCGGTCGAGCCGCACCTTGAGCAGATCGTCGATTTCCTTGCTCGCTCGCCGCGCCAGCCAGTCGCGCAGCGCCGCGTTGACGATCCGCGACTTGTTCCCACCGCGCCGGATGACCAGCGCGTCGAGCGCATCGGCGAGATCGCGGTCGATATAGAGATTTTGCCGGACCTTCACCGCCTACAGCCCCGGCAACAGGTCTTGGGATTGCGACTGGTTGAGCGCGTGACCGCGCACCAGCGACGCGCGAACGCGGTCCATGACGCGCTTGTCGGCCGCGGCGTCGGGATCATCGCGTTCGAGATCGGGGAGTTCGAGCTGCTTCGCCGGTTCGGTCTTCACCGCATGGTCGTCGAGCGTCGGATGGCGCTGCTGCTGGAGACCGCCGTCATCGTCCGCCGCCCCGTCATCGCCCTCACCAAGACGCTCGTCGGGCGCGCAAACCATCCCGCTCCAGTCATCGGCGCGCGGCGTCGGGCGGTCGGCATAGTCGCCGCCCGAAACCACGGGGGGCGGCGCGAGGCGCGCGCGGAAGTTGGCGTCTTCATAATAGCGCAGCTTCTGGGCGCGGATCGGCGCCATGCCCGATACGAGAACGAGCTCGTCGGCGGGGGGAAGCTGCATCACCTCGCCCTGCGTCAGCAGCGGGCGCGCGGTCTCTTGCCGGCTGACCATGACGTGCGCGAGCCAGGGCGCGAGGCGGTGGCCGGCATAGTTGCGCATCGCGCGCTGTTCGGTCGCGACCCCGAGCGCGTCCGAAATCCGCCGCGCCGTCCGCTCATCGTTCGTCGCGAAGGCAACCCGGACGTGGCAGTTATCGAGGATGCTGTTATGCTCGCCGTAAGCCTTTTCGATCTGGTTGAGGCTTTGCGCGATCAGGAAGGCGCGCACGCCGTAGCCCGCCATGAAAGCCAGGCTCGTCTCGAAGAAATCGAGCCGCCCGAGCGCCGGAAACTCGTCGAGCATCATCAAGAGCTGGTGCTTGCGGCCGTCGGAGCGATCGGCGTCGAGCTTCTCGGTCAACCGCCGCCCGATCTGATTGAGTACGAGGCGCACGAGCGGCTTGGTCCGCGCAATGTCCGACGGCGGGATGACGAGATAGAGCGAGACGGGGTGCTCGCCCTCGACAAGATCGGCAATGCGCCAGTCGCACCGCGACGTCACCGTGGCGACGGTCGGATCGCGATAGAGACCAAGAAACGACATCGCGGTCGAGAGAACGCCGCTGCGTTCATTCTCCGACTTGTTGAGCACTTCGCGCGCCGCCGACGCGACTACGGGATGGACCTGCGGCGCTTCCTTGGTGCCGATATGATTGGTCGTCATCATCCGGCGGAGCGTGGTGACAAACGAACGCTGGGGATCGGACAGGAAGGTCGCGACGCGCGCGAGCGTCTTGTCCTGCTCGGCATAGAGAATGTGGAGGATCGCGCCGACCAACAGCGAATGCGACGTTTTCTCCCAGTGATTGCGCCGCTCGAGCGCGCCTTCGGGATCGACCAGTATGTCGGCGATATTCTGAACGTCGCGAACCTCATGCTCGCCGCGCCGAACCTCGAGCAGCGGGTTATATTTGGCGGACCCGGGATCGGTGGGATTGAACAGCAGCGCGTGACCGAAGCGCGCGCGCCAGCCCGCGGTCAGCTGCCAGTTCTCGCCTTTGATGTCGTGGATGACTGCCGAGCCGGTCCAACTCAGCAGCGTCGGAACGACCAGTCCGACGCCCTTCCCGCTGCGGGTCGGCGCAAAGGCCATGACATGCTCGGGGCCGTCGTGGCGCAGATAGCGACCGCGCTTGCGGCCGATAAACACACCCGCCTCGCCTGTCAGGCCGGCGCGTTCGATCTCGCGGTCGATCGCCCAGCGCGCCGAACCATAAGTCGTGACGTGGCGCGATTGCCGCGCGCGCCACAGCGACCCGGCAATGGCAGCCGCGCAACCCAGAAATCCGCTCGCCCCGGCCAGCATCCCCGCCTTGTCGAAAATGTCCGGCGCATAGGCCTCGAAATGATACCACCACGGGAAGATCGACCACGGCCGATAGACTGGCGTGTCGGCAGCCATGAACCAGGCCGGCCCGAGCTGCGCTTGATAGCCAAGCTGCGCGGCGCACCATTGCGTCGCGGCCCACACGCCCGCGATGACGATCGCGAAAACGACGAAGATCTGTCCGACAAGGAGCTTCGTGGGGGTCAAGAGATTCTCCCGGCGAGGCACAGGATCGCCTCGAAGCCGCAAGCTCAGCCGGAAGGGAGAAATCACATATGACGGTTATGACGCGCGACGACGCATATTGGCGCAGGCGGCGCGTTTTGCGTATCAGTTCAGGTCGGGACGTCCGACATTTTGATCTGAGCATGCACCTGAGTTCGCCCCGAGTCGCCGGCAGTTAGCAGCCGGACTGCAATGCGCCTCATGTCGGTCGTTCGCGCCATAATTTCTCGTTGCCCGAACTCGGTCGCTCGCTGGTGCAGGACAGCTGCAGCTTGACGCCCCAACTTGGATTTTCCCTGACCCCATCCGACGGCGAAATAGCGCCATATTGACATTTTACGTAATGTATGCTATTTACGTAAAAACTATTAAACACGTGAAAGTTTAACTCTATGGAATTTCGAGCTCCAACGGTCGCGGCACAGGAAAACGCCGAGACCATTTCGTATCTCACCAAGAATCTGAAGGACCCCGGCGCCGGTCGCCGGCAGGTCGAGCAGCTCGTCGAGGAGCTGGGCAATGCGGTTGCCTATTATCCCGAGTGGCACCCGCTGCTCACGGCGCCGCAGCGACGTGGCGTCGAGTATGTTTCGACCTTGTCGGACCTCAAGACTTACGCTGACATGGATCATACTAGGGAGTTCGTTAGGGGCTTTGTAACCTGCCCCTATTCCCCGGCCGCCGCCGACCGGCTGGTCGAGAAGGTGAATGACGTGCCAGGACTTTATGCCCGTCGTCTTGATCAGCCACTTTATGCCGACAACGCTTACCCGGTGGTCGTTGTCGCGTTGAATGTCGAGCTCGAAGCCGACGGCACCATTCGGAGCCGCGACGCCATTGCCTGGTTCGTACAGCAATCTGCTGCCGATGCGCAAAGGGCCGAAGTCGCCGAAACTTGGTGGAATATTCGTTCGAGCATATTGGGCGCTCCGCACGGATCGCGATCGTCACTGTTCGTGAACCAGCATGCGGGCGCCCACATGCGGAAGATATTGGAGGCCATGAACAACAGCGGCATGTTCGGCCCGATCAAGGAATCCTCTCTGGCGATGCTCTCGCCGAAGAAGCTCAAGACAATCGGAGACACGCTTATCCGGACTGCGGTCAAGACTTGGGACCGGGAAAGCGAGACGTTCGAGTTCGAGATGCGAGGCGAAACCTGCAAGGCGTCGCTCCGCGATACCTTGGACGACGGTACTGAATATTCGGTGCGCGTGGAGATCGGTAAATACGACCTTTTCGTGTCGGGCTTTTATGAGCCTAAGGGCGAAAAAATCTCGTTCACCGATCCGCAGGGAAAGCGCGAGCTGGCCGAGAAATTCCTGTAGGGGACATCCAAGTGGGCCGTGCAGCCCTCGCGCTGCTGGAAATGATGGAGAGACTGATGACTTCTAGCCGCCCAAACCCTAGGGAAATGAAGGTTTTGCAGGGTTTATGCTTAGGCGACATTGAAGATGAGGCCCATTTTCCTTTCGTCGGTCGAAAAACTTTTGATGCCATGATAGGGAAAGGGTGGATCGAACAGGCAACGTGCGAAACTTATGGCACTGTCGGCTATCGGATTACTTCAGACGGGCAGGCGGCACATCAGGTAGGATATGACGCTGGTATGTGACCCCCAAAGATGCGGTCGGTAACGCCGCCGAGCGTGGGTCATCCGATCCGGAATGGAGGTTGGCTAGCCTAGTTTGAACAGCGGGCTCGGCTGGCCCTTCGAGACGACCAGCATCAAATTCTTGGTGGCGCGGCTCAACGCAACATAGAGCTTCGCCCTCGCACGCTTGCTATTTCCGAAACTTGCCAGATCGCAAGGGAGAAGGATCACGTTTTCGAACTCAAGGCCCTTGGCTTTGTGGATTGTGCTGATGGCCTTCTCAGGCAGCCTTGGCCGCGCGTAGGTCCTCCGCCGTGCTATATCGGCAAATCCCTCGTCGGGATCATCGTATCTCCCAAGCTGGATCGCTTCTGTGAACTCGCGCGGATGGTGGACTCGAATGCTGGAAAAAGCCTGTTCCGTCGCCGCGAGCTCCTGGAGCCGCATGAGTGCCATCGCTACGCCTTTGTGGCTCGGATCGTCGACGAGATGCTGTGCAATCGATTGCAGCAGAAGTGGCTTGCCCGTGCAGGGAGAAGCGCATCCGCTCGCGGCTTCGGAGACAAAGCGGTTCCCAAATGATGTCGGCGAGAAGCCGCTCGCTACGCTTCCCATGAACGACACAGTTCCGCGCGCGAGTTCACTTGCGTTGCCTTGGTGCGTATTGATGTGGGCAATCAGGCCAGCAAGGCCATTGCGTATATGGCCCTCCCAAATGGGAATACGGCGTCCGAAAAAAGTGCGAAGCGACGTTACAGTTCGGTTGCGGCCCGACAATATGAGCAATTGGCCTTGGGCGTTTGAGCGCGCGTAGATCGGCCCACTGGCATCGTCCTGCACACTGAACGATCCCTGCTGCGGCGCGACGTTGTCGGCATAATGCACGCTAAGGCCTAGCGGCAGCTTGCCGGTCAAATCGATTTGTCCGGCATTATTTAAAGCAGCGCGGGCTTCCATGATCCAGGCGCCGAGCGCGGGCTGCGTGTTGGTCCAGCGATGAGGATGATCCAGCTCTTCGAAGCTGTCGGCCGCCGCTTTGAGGTCCATCCAGCGCTGCGCGGCTGCTGCTTCTTCAGCCTGGTTACCGTTGAAAATCTGCTGCATCGGATCGGCAAAGATTCTGAGGAGAGCGCCTGCCCGGTGCAACGCTAAGATGATCGAATGCTGATGGGCGCTGGAGTCTTGATGCTCGTCGCAGATAATGATTGGATAGCGGTGGGCCAAAGTCGCCGAGATCATCGGGTTGGCGGAAAGCAGCGCTGCGGTCTTTTGCGCGAGCAGGTCGTAATTGCCTGCCTCGCGTCTTGCCCACGCGCCGACGTCGACGTCTGCGGGCAGATCGAGGGCCTTGTAATAGGCACTTGCGATCTCGGTTATCAGTCCGTCGATAGTCCGAATCTCGACGCGGCGGCCGAGCTGTTTTGTCCGATGGGCGAACACGTCGCACGCAGCGTTAGTGTGGGTGAGGATGAGCAAGCGCCCTTCGCCGAGCGTCAGGGCAATATCGCGCGCATAGAGCGCGCCTTGGTGGGTCTTGCCGCAACCGCCAGGCGCTTCGACGACGACGAGACGCGCAGCGGACCGAAGCGCTTCCTCGACTGATGCGTCGGACATCAGTTTACCGTCGTGACGGTCGGCAGTCCGACAGCTTCGCGAACCGCATTCACGAATGGGAGAAGCTCGGCTTCGACGTGGGGCCAAAGTCCGAAGGCGAACATCTTCTCGCAGAGTTCGACGCCGCCGGCATGGGATTTGAACCACCGCTGGCCATGCTTGCGCCAAGCCTTCTTTTTATCGGCGGGCGTATCAGGTTCTGCGGGGAGAGATCCCTTCGCCGCATCGATCATCAACTGGCGAATGTCGGTCGCGGCGGCGATCGCGGCCAGGCTCTTCTCTTCGACATTGACGCGCTCGAAAAGCGTTCGCAATCGTTCTCCAGCATATCCGTCGGGCTCCTCGATGAAAGCTTCGAGATGCTCGTCGGCGACGTGTGGAAACAAATTGCTTTCCATGCATCCGCTTTGCCAGCGCATCAGTAGGTCGCCGAGCTTACCTTTTACCAACGCCCATGGTGTATTGTCCGTACCCTCATTGTCAGCAAATCCTCCGACCTTGAGTCCACTTTCGGCGAGATCACCCAGAACGGCGAGAGCTTCGCTGTTGCTTCCGCCGTCGCTTACCCAGATACCGTGGCGGCGCATATCTTCACCCAAGGAGCGGTTTATCAGCGTCGTCACGAAGCCCACTTCCGTCTTACCCTCGGAAATGATCAACAACCGAGACAAGAAGGCTTCAGGGTCCCGGCGTTGCTGGGGCTTCGTTGAATCGGGAAGGCTGCCCACGGACCCGCCTGCGTCGACATACCAAAGGCATGCGCCTTCGGCGGCGCTCACCGCGGGGGCGCTATGCGTCGTAACGAAAACCTGCGATGGCCCCGCGATCAACTCTTCGATCAAGAGGCGCTGCCGATAGGATTCGAGGCCACGCTCGATCTCGTCAACTACCATAATCGGATGATCGACTGTGTGTGCTGCAGCGACCTCCAATGCCGCAAGCCGCCTCGTGCCGGCGCCCCAGCTCGATAGCGGCAGCAGCGCGCCGTCCTTCGCGGCCGTCAAACCAATGAGAGCATTGAGCGAGAAGCCTGGGCCTCCCACAAGACCGAGACTCAGGTCACTTGGAAGTGCGCGCTCACCAAACCGCTTGTCGAGCGCCGCGAGGGCCTCTTTCGCTCCGTCCTTCAGCTCGCCCTCCACATCAGTCTGCGCGAGCTTGTTCCCGAGCCGCGAGCGAAGGGTTTTATCGCTCAAGAGCCGTTCGAGTGCCGACCCCTGGATCAGGCGAAGGTCGCGATCGTTGCGGTCGTCGCCGCCGAGGCGCACGAGGCCAATGTTGCGCCGGACCGAGACTGAGAAATGGTCGGCGCTATCGTCCGGTTGCAAAATCTCATGCTGAAGTTCGAAATCCGGTGTGCCGGTGACGCGAACGCAATAGACCGGGTCGTTTACCCGGCCCTCATTGGCTTCAATGTCGGGGACCACCGGCTTTTTCCCATTCCACTCCCACGGCCACGAGGGTTTACGCTGCTCGGCGATGCCGGCATGACAACGGCAGCGCTATCACCGCACCAATTACGAACCCATCTTCGTGCTTGCGTTGCCAGTAGTCGGCGTCCGACAAGGTGCTCGAATTGGTCGGATTGAGAAGAAGCGCGATTGCTTCGAGGACGGTTGTTTTGCCTACATCGCCACCGCCAAGAAGGAGATTGACCCCAGCGCCGGGCCGCCAGATGAGCTTTTCAATCCCTCGAAAACGTTGGATGTGAAGAAGGCGGATATGCGGAGCGGGCTCCGTTGCTTGGTCTGTTTGGTCCGGCATCGCTCCGCCATACTTGAACAGCTTGAACAAGGAAACAGAAGCCGATCCTTGCCGCAAGCACCGTTAGTCAGAAGTTTCTAGGCTGGCAGCTCCTTTCCTGAATACCAGCCACCATGCGCATGCTATGCGGTACCGATGACGGACGCAGGATCATCCTTTTCGGAACGCTTCGACTACAGCGCGCCAGACGCAGAAATCACGATCCGTGAGGATGCACCTGACGTTCTGCGCGTCGGCCTTACGCAGCTGGCCTACGCCGCGGACATGGGTGGCAAGACGTTGCGCGAAATCATCTGCGCCGTGCTGTTGAAGCGACCGGATTACGCCCAAAATTGGGGCGCAGAGAATGTCGCGCGTGAGATCGACGGCCTCATGAGCGAGGCACCCTGGTACAAGATCTATGACATCGCCGAGCGGCTCCATACGGAGATCGGCAAGAACGACTATACCGGAACACGCCAAGATTACTTTGCAAGTCGCCTGAACCGGCTTTTTCGCGAAACGGCATCGGCTGGCAGATCGAGGGCGGCAAGATCATGGCGCGCGGATCAGAAGCCTTTGCCCTTGCGACGAGCGATGCCGTCGAAATGATGCGGGCGGCTGGGACACCGACCGCCGCGAACGAAGTCCACGAGGCTCTGCGCGGCATCTCGCGGCGGCCCCAAGCCGATACTACCGGCGCGATTCAGCACGCGATGGCCGCCTTGGAATGCGTCGCGCGCGAGGTCTCCGGCAGCTCAGACACCCTCGGCCCTATCATCAATCGGCTGTCGTTGCCGTCGCCGCTCGACGCCGCGCTGCACAAGCTCTGGGGCTTCACCTCGCAGGAGGGACGGCACCTTCAGGAAGGCCGCGATCCGCAGTTCGCCGAGGCCGAGCTGGTCGTAACGGTAGCGTCGGCCGTCAGCGTATATCTGCTCCGGCATCGGGCGCGATCGCAACAAGGCTGATATGTTGACCTCGATGTCCGGCTCACTTCGCCGGCGCCTCGACATCGGGCGGACTCATGTACTGCCGAAAACTCACCAACTCCTCGTCGCTCGGGTTGGGCGCCCCGGGGATGAAGCGGATCGTCTCGGCAATGTCGCGGCGCGTGACAAAGCCGATGATCGAGCCGCCATTGCTCATCTCATACTCCATCGAACCGCAGTGCCGGTTTATCAAGGCCAGGCCGGGTGCAAAGGCGATCGGCTTCTTGGGGCCTTTCTTGCTTACCTCATGCTTCGCGATCGCGACCCTGATGAATTCCAGTTGGGTGAAGCCCATTTCTGTACGGCGCAGGTCAATGCGCATCTGCTCGACCATTTCCGGTCGTTCTTCGGCGTCCCGGAGCTGCTTGGCACGTAGCTCTCGATCATAGTGTCGATAGCCAAGGTCGCGTTCGAGACTGCTGGCCTTGAGATTGAAGCCGGCGTTCTCGGCCAGCTTGATCACCTCCTCACAGCGCTGGCGCCAGGTCCGCAGCAACTCGTAGGCAGCAAAGATCCACATCGGAGAGAGAGATTGGAGCAGCGCGATCTTTCCTCGCGGCGGCTCTTCATCGAACTGGTGGCTAATCACCTCCTGTTCGATGCCGTTCAGCATGTTGTCGACCAGGCAGAGCTGGCTGGCCTGCATGACGAGCATCGGATTCTCGGAAAACCCTGCCAACGTCAGAAGCGCTTCGTAGAGGTCCGCTCGCCCGATCTCAGCGACATCGCGGTAGCGCGGCGCGTCGTGATCCGCAAAGCGCTCACCGGTTTTATCATCCTCGCCCGACATGCCTCATTCCTCTCGATAGGGTGGGTCGGTTACAGCCATCGGCATCGGGTCGGCCAGACCCCAGAAGCAAGTGGTCGCGCGAATGTAGCGAACGAGGTCGCGCTTTCGCATCCTGAGGAGTTCGCTGACCACCGCCTCGCCTGGCAGGAGATCGAGAACATCCGGCGGGCCAGCCTCCCAGAGCTTCGGCGCTGCGGCCCGGAGCTTCTCACAGGAGCGGCCGTCGCCATGCCGCACGACATTGGCGACCAAGAACATCTGGCCGAGGTCCGATCCCAGTCGATCCCGTTCCAGGTCGATCCCCGCCTGATCCGCACAACCGGCCAGGAGCGCTTCAAAGCCACGGGTCCGCGAGAAATCGCTTCGGCCTTCGTTGTGGCATGCCCGCGCCCACACGCTCATCTGGCGCTCGAACACAGCCGCCAGCGTCAAGACATAGGCCTTCGCCGCCTCGTTCGCGGTGTAGTTGTCGACTTGGGCCGCGGCGCGGTCGAGAAAGGCGCACAACGTCGCCGCCTCGCCGCGCTCGAGTTGGGGGTGGATGGTCAGCGCTTCGAGTCCGGGCAGAATGACGCGGTCAAACAGACGAGCGAGATTGGCCTGAAAGATGCGCGGCAACTGTTCTGCGTTCGAAATCAAACACCCTTCTCCCCAAAGCATCGCTCCGTCACCGAGACCGGTCACTGCCGACGGGATGGCTTATGCACCCTACGATCGCCTCGTCGTCGACACTGAAATACTGTAGGGAGTCGAGGGGAAGAACAAGTTAAACGGGGGACGCGTGATCAAGTCGAACAAAGATGCGCATCGGAAGGCTTCGAAGAAACCATATAACGAGCGCACCGATCTCGAAAAACTTCAGTCTCAATGGACCAAGCTTTCCGGGCTTCACGCCCGCGATGAACCCTCGGCCGCTATCGTGCGCTGCGCGACGGCGGCGGAAATCGCCGCGAATTACGCGGTGCGGAGCGAGTGGTCTCAAAAAACTCAGTTCGACGCAGCGATCGTCGACCAGTTCCTCCGGTGGGCAAATGGCCTGCCGTTGAAGGTCGAGCGCTTGTTCGTCCCGGTCTACTTCGCGGCGCCCAGGACGAGCCCCATCGCCAAGGCGCTCATCAAGTCGGCTGCGACGATCAACGCGGTCCGCAACGCCGTCGTACACCAAGGCTCTTTCAGCAACACCGTTGAGGCCGAGGCGGTCGTCGCCGAGGCCAAGGCCTTCATCAACATGATCGTCGGCTTGTCGATCGACGGCTTCGATATCGATGACGAGGCGCGTACGGCAGAAGAGCGCGCGCGCAGCAAGGTGGTGGTCGAATGACCGGCGGCCGTCCCAAGCGGCATCACTATGTCCCGCAATTCTATCTGCGGCGTTTTGCGTGTCAGGACGATCCGAACAAGGTCCGTATCCTCGAGCGGCATGGCGACGTTCTTGTCACCGGCCGCAAGTCTATCAACCGAATCGGATACGAAGATTCGATGCACGATTTCGTCGATAATGGCGTCGCCGGCTCGATCGAAGGTCCGATCAACCGGGTCATCGAAACGCCCTTCTTCAACAGCGCGACCTGGCAGAAGATCGCCGATGGCGCCTGTGCGAGCCTGGATGAAACGGACAAGATCCCGATCTACGGCTTCGCGCGCCACCTCCAGCGGCGCAATCTCGAAACACTGCGCTTCATCGAGGCGGAATCCGCCCGCTTCAAGGCCGGAGCACTCGACGCAGACTTGAGCACGGAAGAGCGCGAGATGCACGAATGGATCGCCGCGTCCGCCGACAACGCGCATGTACTTTTTCGCGAAGGCGCGATGGACACGACCATCCCGGACGACGCAGCGGTCATTAATGTGATGGTCTGTCAGTCCCCGATCCCGCTGCGCACCTCGACCAACCCGACGCTGATGGTATCCGTGCCTGGACGGCAGTCCGTCTTCGGCACCTTTTTCAACAATCTGCGGACCTGGTGGCTTACGCTCGACAGCCATTGCGGCGTCTTCATCATCGCCGGAGGACCGCCGAGGTTCACCAACTCCACCATGCCCGCTGACGCCGCGCGGATGATCAACCGCCAATATCTGGTCCAGCAAGGCAACAGCCTGACGGTCCGCTACATGATTTGCGACGATCCCGATCTGGACGACGACCTTGAATGGGCCGGTTACCGCTTCGAGCGACGCACCACCCACGGCGCACGCTGGCGCAAGGCCGAAGCGAAGGCTTAGGGATCGCTCTCCGGCATCGATGCCGGCACCTGCTCACGCTGATGCCGAGCCATCAGGAACGCGAGTATCAGCTGGCCCGCGAGCTTCGTTGCCGCAAAGAAGGTGTCGACCACCTCGAAATAGGTTTCGTCCGGACGCTGCGGATCGTGGCCGCTGATTTGGAAATAGGCCGTTCGCGTCTCGTCATCGGTGCGGGCGATCGACACGTCGAAATGGCGCCCCGACAGGTGAACAAAATCGGATGTTCGCTCGTACACTGGGCTGATCCACGGATGGCTTGTGGCCAGCTTCTCCCGCAGATAGGCGTCCGACATCTTCTTCCCGTCCCGATCCTTGAGGCGGTTGAATTGTTCTCCGTCCAGGACCGCCTTGCAGGTCGCGTCCGGTTCGTCCACCAGCGACAGCGCATTGACACGCATTGCCGTGTCGATCTGAAGGCGCAGAATGGCGGCCGCACAGGGGAAGTTCCGCGCCGCGATCAGGTCACGAAAGCCGCGGGCTTGGGCCAGCGTCCGCCGCAGCGCGCCGAAGATGAAGAAATCGGCATGGCCGAGGCTGGCGCACTTGCCGAGGATGGCGGCGCCCTTGCGCGTCAACTCGCTTTCTAACCGGTCGATCCGCTTCAGCCGGTCGGCAAGCCCAGCCTTCGTCCGCGATGCCCCTTGTTTAGCGCTGTCGGTCATGGCTGCATATGCTCGGTGAAACCCTTGTCCGCGTTGAGCGGCAGCTTGAAATGCGTGGACGCCATCGCCGTCACATACGGCGTGATAGCGGGCGACGTCAGCGCATCGAAAGCGAATTCGGCTGCTGCGCGGCGGGTGACGAAACCCTCGCGGACGAAGGTCAGGATGCACCCGCCGAGCAGCCCCAGCATGAACTGGCACTGCTCCTCGCCGACGAGGCCAAGGCCGGCGAAAGTCGCCCCTTCATGGACGATACGATTGCGCACGCCATAGTGGCGGTCGAACTCCGCGAGCAGTGCTGCGAATCGTGCCGCGTCGCCTCCAGAGCCGAAAGCGCTGATCCACAGGCGATGGCGATCGCCGCGCAGCTTGTCCGGCTCGCATAGCGCGTCGATCGCATAAACGAGGTGCAGGAACGAGGCTTCGAGCTCGACCAGGTAAAAGGCCCGGTTGAGAGCTCGTAGCGCGGCCTTGAGCGTCAGCGTGATCTCGTCGCTGGCCTGTGTGTCGACGATCATGCCGGCGAGCGGCTCGGCCCAAGACAGGCTGCCCCCGTCAATCTCCAGACCCAGCCAGTTATTCGAGACCCGGAGCACATAGGGCTTACCCTGGAGGAAGCGCGCTTTCAGTGCACGCCCTTCGGGTATCACATAGGCAAGCCCCGTCTCGCCAATCCAGCCAGCCTTCGCGGGCAGATATTCGAGCCTGCGATAGTGGCAGAGATCGAAGCGAACCGGGTCGAGCGCATGATCGGCGTCCTCCATGGCCAAGCGCAGCAGCTTCGACTGGCTGTCGAACGAGACACCCGACTCATAGAAGGCCGACAAGGGAAACTCGACCTTCCGTTCGATCAGCGCGAGGCCCAGCAGTTCGGTCGTGCCGCTCGCCCGCGCGCCGGGCACCCAGTTCGGATTCACGTCCGCGCCGGGCACGTCGCACAGTTCCTGCCAGGCATGGTCAGCAAGCCGATTCTCCTCGCCATCGACCGGCGCATGGAAGCGCGTCTCGCCGAGATCGAATGGCGCTTCGAGGCGCAGGCCCTCGACCGGTACAAGACAGGTGCAGATGATCTTCCGGTCACCAGCGAGGCGCGCTAGGGCGCGCGCCTGTCCTTCGCCAGGGTCGAGCACGTCGAGATCCAGAAACCCGAAGGCGGCCCGGAAATCGGCGAGGGCGGCGTCAGGATCATAGGGCGTTTCGCCATAACGGTTGAAGGTGACGCCATCGCCCTCCGGAAAAGGGCTTGCCCAATAGCCCTGCGCGGAAATCGCGGCGATCGCCACGGGCAGCGCCTCTTGATGCTCCCCAGGCAACACGCCGGGCCAGAGCAGATTGCCCATGTAGTCGCCGCTGGGATGGATCAAGACGGCGCCGGTGCGCAGGATAGTCGTCATTTGGGACCTTCTGTCGAATAATTGCCAGAATTGCGTGCGCTGAATGGACGCAACGCGTTGTGACCTCAACGAGCGTCAGGCACCGATCTGCCGCCCGAAAGCCGAAGATATCATCGGCCACGATATGGTTCGCATGCAATGCCATCGCCGTCGCCGTCCATCTCGGGACGATATCCGGGCCGCCCTCGATAGAGCGGAGCCGCCCCCGCCGCCCATGCCTCGGCGCAGTTGCGATAATATATGGCATTCATGCGTGGCAGCTCTTTCGAGCGGCGCTCTACGACAGTTGGCGCCGTCCTCCTGGGCCGAGCCTCGGGATTGGAGGAACGATATTCGGCAGGCATCTGGAACTCCGAGCCCCAAATACCGATCCGCATCGATCGCGCCCGCTCTTCCGCTGCAACATATGTTTCCGAAAAATCGCGCAAGGCGACAGCGAGGCCCGCCTCCACCATTGCCGCCGCCAGGTCGATCGTGCCTACCGTGCAAGTGGCAACGATCCGGCCGTGGCGATCGACATCGCGTTGCAAACAACGAATCTCCCCTGCCCCGACCAATGTCGCAAGTTTTGCAGCAGCGTCCTTTCCGCAAGCCCAAGGCTCGCCGGATCGTCTGCAAATCTGCCTCGCCTCCGGCGCATCAATGCCGTGCAACCTCACGCCGATCCCCGCCATGTCGAGCGAGTCTCCATCGATCGCGATCGCCCGTCCGCTAATGTCCTGCGCATGTGCGGACAGAGGGAGGATTGCAGCGAAGATCAGAAGAGCCAATTTCATTCGCCCATTCATACCCTGCCCCGCTTACCAGAAGCTTGCGATTTCTTCACGACACCGACGGCCCGCTGCGCCGGCGGCCGATCTGCCAGCTGACGCCTTGATCGCGCATGATTCCGGCCACGGGTTTGCCGACTTGACGCTCCAGCGCTGGGCGCCAGGGAACAAGCACGAAATCTCGTGAACGCTCGACGAGCGCGTGGCGACCGCTCAGAAGGTCGACCGGACGACCCAAGCGCCCCTCGATCCGCTCGCCATGCCGAGGCTCGGCCAAGGGCTTGCCGATCTCTCGCGCCAGCACGTCAGCCATGCTCCGTATCTCAAGCTGGCAGAGCTCATCGAGCGCGCGACTTCGTACAATGACCCGCTCGCCCTGACGTACTGCGAAGCCCTCGTCGAGGAGCCACTGTCGGCGAATAGCCAGCGCCCCACTGGTTTCCTTGCCGAAGCCAGCTGCGCGAAGCGGAAGCTGCGTATCGGCGACGAGTTCTCGATCGAGCCAAGTCGCGGCTCGCGCCTCGACAATCCGCTCAATTGGTTCGGGCGATAATATCTCGACGGTGACGGGCTGATCGCGTGCGCGCGCGACCTCATACGCAGCGGCGCGTTCGAGATGATTGGATGCTATATGCCAGGTGCCGTCGGGCTCGCGCTGCGTACCGCCGCTCATTCGGCGCATCGCTTCGAGCCGCCGGACATGCGCCTCGGCAAACTCCTGCGAGGCGCTCGGGTCGAACCGAAGATGCGCATCGACCGTGTAGCGCCCGCCATTTGCAGCGGCGACATCGGAGACCGTTCGGTCGGCATCGCGCACGGTGGGCTCGACAGAAACGATTCGAACGATCGCGCCCGGCGGACACGACGGAAGCCTTTCGCCTTTTCCCGTCTCGACATAATGCGACCGCCCATCGGTCGCCTCGACGATCAGATAGTGCCGGTCGGCATGTTCGTCGGACAGGCCGCGCTCGACGATCCGGCCGACCAGCGATGCCGTCCCGGGCACAGACGGATCGTAGATCGCTTGGTCGGCCACCGCGAGCGCCACGCCACGCTCGGAATAGGCACGCTGCATCGTGCGGATGATATCGCCGCGTTCGCCCATTTTTCGGAGCACCGACTCGAGGTTGGGCGCAAGTTTCCAATGCGCCGCACCAAGCTGTGAGGCCAGCCCGAGCCGCTCGAGCCTGCGCAGCCGCCCCATCCGTATCGTTTGATCGAACGCACCGCGCGCCTTCGTGCTGACAAGAATATCGTCGCCCCTTTCGCGAAGCAGGGCGCGGTCGATGCTCGTGAAACGCTCCTGCTCGACTTCGGCACGCAGCCGCTGCTCGATCGCCCGATCGGTTTTCGGGCCCAGATCGAGATCGACCAGCTCGCACGCGCGCTCGCGAAAGCCATGCACGATATAGTCGCGCGCGATGATCAAATCCTTGCCGCGTTCGTCCTTGCCGCGGACGATGATATGGCTGTGCGGGTGCCCGGTATTGAAATGATCGACCGCGACCCAGTCGAGCCGCGTCCCGAGATCCTCCTCGGCACGCTCCATCAACCGACGCGTCAGCGATTTGAGATCGTCATATTCCAGCCCGTCCTCGGGGCTGACGATGACGCGGAATTGGTGGCGATCGTCGCTCCCCTGTTTGAGCCAAGTGTTCCGGTCCACCTTGTCGGCGTCAGCCCCATAGAGCTGCCCGCGCCCGCCACCGCGCGTCGTGCCGTCGCGCTCGACGTAGCGCAGATGCGCCTTGGCGGCATCGAGGCCCTTGCCGCCGAGTTTGACGGTGCGGATTTTCACGATGACGCGGCGTTGACGGAAAGCGGCGTAGCGGTCGCGCGACGAAAGGACGCGGCCTACGCCCGCACCGCGCCC
Organism: Sphingopyxis sp.; assembly: GCA_015657575.1. Lineage (GTDB taxonomy): Bacteria > Pseudomonadota > Alphaproteobacteria > Sphingomonadales > Sphingomonadaceae > Sphingopyxis. The sequence continues at coordinate 28,853 of JACDQN010000441.1, read as the reverse complement.
GATCCGGCTGCCGGTGAACGCCGATTGGCGACCCCGGCCCGACGCGCCACCGCGCGCAAGATTGGTGGCGGCGATGACGCGCGAGATAAATTTGCGTGGGCGCGGCTTGCGGCCCTTGTCGCCCAAGCGACCAAGCCGCGGTTCAAAGTCGTCGTTGCTGGGCATGATCAGCGCCTTAGGTGGGAGAGAAACCCCTATCATGCGCGCAAGCCCGAACCATGAAAATCGGTGCCGCCGAAAAGGGCGGAAAAACGCCATTTTCTGCCGCTTTGGCACTGTCGTCAGCAGGACGGCACTGGTCCAACGAGACCAAAAACAATGTGCAGACAATCAGTTACGGCAACCAGGGGTGCCGTAGCTTTATCTTGCCTTACGCCTTCCCGCTGCCCTCCATCCCTTTTTCCGCCCATCCCTGCCCCCTCCCGCGACCAAAAAATGGGAGCAGCGCGTCGCCGCGCCGCCCCGATTGCCCTGCCCTGTCAGCGGCTTCCCTCTGTTTCGGCCTTCTTCTCCGCCCGTTTTTGGCGCTTCCATTGCCTCTCGACGGCCTCCAGTTCCGCTTCAATCTGGCGCCGTTCGGCGCCGTCGTCGCACCATGAAAGCTCGGCGCGCAGTTCTTCGATTTGCTGTTCGATCGACATGATTCATCTCCTGATCTTGTGAAAGATGAGGCGATTCCCGGCGGTGGGCGCGCCGGGTCCAGGACCGCGAAGCGGCCGCGCAGCGGGCGCCGGGGGTGCCGATTTTGTCGTCGATGGAGGGGAGCGAAGCGGACCGGAGGCGGCGGCAAAATTGGGGGAACCGGCGATCCTTGACGCGGCGCGTCCACCGCCGGATGCTGGGTCCGACTGAGCGATTTCCTCCCTATCGGATGTCGATGCCGCTGAGTTGGAGGGCAAGAATTTGACCTCGGCAGCACAAAAAATGCCCCGCGCCGGATGACCGGCGCGGGGCGGCTCGCTTATTCGCCGGGGTTCCAGATCATCGCGAACGTGTCGTCGTCATCCTGCCCGGCGGCGCGCCCGAGATTGGCGTAGAGAGTGCGCGGCCCGAGTTCGGGCGCCGACATGGCGAGCCGGACATATTCGCGCTGGCTCACCTCGCCGGTGCGGATCCAGCCGCCGCCGAGTTCGACGCCGTTCGACACGACGCGGTAGTCGGGTTGTTCGCCGGTCTTGCCGCGATTGGGCACGATGGCGACCTCGGCGTTGATCGAAAGCGTGCGGATCGCGCCCTTGAAGCTGCCGTCCGACTGGCGTTGCACATAACCGATTGCAGACATGATTCATCTCCTTCGCATCTCGCCCGACCCCGTGCCGGGCGATGGGCGGACCGCAGGGACGGCGCGAGCGGACCCGCGAACCGCAGGCCGGAGCGCCAGCGGAGGACCGGAAGCGTGAAGCTGATTTGAAGCGAAGCGGCCGCGAGGAGCGCCGCATAGCGGCGCGGGGAAATCAGTTTCGCGCGATGGTTTCGCGGGGCCGCGGCCGTCCCAGGTCGATCGCCCCGCCCTGGCACGCGGTCGGACGCTCGTGCGTGAGCGGCTGTCTGCGCGGTGTCGCGCGCGCCAGGTGTCGTCGGCAAGGGCGCGACGATTGCTTGGGATTGTCGGGCGGCGCGGCTACAGGCGGCTGCGATAGGTGGGGACAGTATGATAGCAAGTCAGATCGAACGGCTGATCGCGCGGCTCGATGGCGCGGCGATATGCGACGACTGCATCGCCGATCGGCTCGATCTTTCTGTGCGCAGTCAGGCCGATACCGTGACCCGCGAACTCGGCGGGCAGCGCGGATATGAGCGCCGCAAGGATGATTGCACGCTGTGCGCGCGCACCAAGATCGTCATTCGGCACCGGCGCAAATAGGCCGCGCGCCGGCGCCCGAAGGGCGGCGGCGCGCGGCGCGGATATTGGGATAAAGAACCGGGCGACGGCATCGCCGCCGCCCGATCCGGTTCAAGCCGCCTCGCGTTCGGGCTGCGGCTCGCGCGCGGGCTGGGGCGCGGGAAGCGCGACGACCGCGCCGGGACCGCTCGGTTCGGGTTCATGGTCGATGCGCGCGGCCTGCACCTTGCCGTGGGCGGTAACGGTGCCGACGCCGCCGCGCGTAGTGTAGGCGGCGGGCGGGAAGGTCATCCATTTCGGCACCCAGCCGTCGACCTTGGGTCGACCGTTCGTGCCGTCGAGATGATCGCGGATGATGCCCTTCAACACCTTCCCGGTTTCGTTCGCATTGGCCGTGGCGACCGGTTCGCCCGCCACCTCGGCGACGATGCGAGTCAGCACTTCCTTGTCGCGCAGACACTCGAAAAAGGCGTCATCGGCCTGCCAGCAACGCGCCATATCGACGGCGATTTCGCCGCCGACCGCCTCGACGGCGGCGCTGCCGCTTTCGAGCGTTTCGCCGATGACGATGACGATGACGTCCATCACCGCGCGGTCGGGAAGGTCGAGCAGCCGCAGAAAGACCGCCGCAAGACCAGTGCCGTCGCCATTGCCGCCGGTGACGGTGGGCTCCTCGGCGGAAAAGCCGAGCAAGGCGAGAACGGCGCGGCGCTTTTCGTCGAACTCGACCTCGGCGGGACTGACCTCGACGCTTTCGCGCACTGACTCGTTGCGGCACGTCTGCGGGTCGGGCTTCACCTTCCACAGCCACGAGCCGGTGATAGCGTGGGCGACCATCAGGCGCAGCGCGACCTTGGGATGGCGCGTCAATGCGGCGCGCGCGGCGGCGTGGCGGTGCAGATCGATATAGGTCTGCATCGTGCTCGACACCTCGGGGCGCGGCACCTTGGGGCCGGTGTCGATGGCTTCGCCGCGTTCGAGCCGCTTGGCTTCCTTGCTCGTTACATAGCCCTCGTGGAAGCGGACCTCGCCATTGTCGCACACGTCGATATAGACGCGCCCGCCCTTGCGCTTCGACGCCTTCACATATTCGTAGCGCGAGAAATATTCGCCCGCCGGGACGATCACCGCATCGCTCCAGCCCTCGTCGAGATAGGCTTCGCGGCGCTCGGCGATCATGGCTTGCTGCAAGGTCCAGAAAGCGTCGGCGTCGGCAAAATAGCGGTCGTCGCCGAACAGGTCGGCGATGATCGCGAGGCCGCTCGTATCGGGGTCGAACAGTGCATGATCGACCTTGATCGACGCGCCGCCGAACAGCCATTCCTTCAACTGATGACCGGTCGGGCAATAAGCATCGGGGTCGTCGTGGAGGACAAGCCATGCCTTCTGCTGGCTCTTGGTCGCCAAGGTCAGGTGGCGGACGGTCGCGGCATTGATCTTCTCGGCGCGGTAAAGATCGCGGACGCGGGGCAAGAGATTGCCGAGCGCGAGGATGCGTTTCACTCCCTGTTCGGGGATGCCGAACGTCGCCGAAATATCGGCAATCTCGCGGCCCTCCTTGACCAGCTTCGCGAAAGTTTCCCACCGCGTCACCTCGTCGGGGGCGAGCCGCGCGATATTCTCGATCAGCGATGCCTCGATGGCGGCGGCGTCGTCGCCCTGTTCGAGAATGGCGCAGGGTAAAGGTTCGCCCGCGCCCTCGCGTTCGTCGGCGACGGCTTTGGCGGCGGTGAAACGGCGCGCCCCCGCGACGATTTCGAACGAGTCGGGACCGCAATTGGGGCGAACAATCAACGGCACGAGGACGCCGCGCGCGCGAACGGTCGGCAACAGATCGGACACGTCGGGCGCCTTTTTCGCGTAGCGCATATTGGCCTTGCTGATCGAAAGCTTGCCAAGATCGATAAAGTCGAGTTTCATCTTACTGCTCCTTGTGAGCACCGGTCCCGTTTTGTCTTGAAGCGAGGCGGGACCGGTTAAATGGCGGCGAACGGCCGCCCGCGTCATCCGCCTGCTGGCGGAATTTCGTCGTTCGCGGCGCTCGCGGCGCGGCGAAGCAAGGTTTCAGCCCAGAGGATCGAACCCGAACGGCGCGACCAATCGGCCCATGTCGAAAGCCGATGCGGCGTCGCGAAAGCGATGTCGCGCTCGATCCCCATGCCGAGGGGAAGCCGGACGCTCGCGAGTTCGGACAGGCTGAACGTGCCGAGTTCGGGGCATCCGAACCCCAAGTCGGCAAGACCGAACAGCGTGTCGCCATCGGGATAGAGTTCGCTCGCCAGCCATGTCGCCGCGCCGAGCGGATTGAAGAATTTGACGACGGGAACGGGGTCGGGTTCGTCCGCGCCGCGCTGGAGCGCATCGCGATGCGCGGCAGCGTTGGCGCACAGCGCGGCGTGAAGGTCGGGGGTCAAGAGGATCATGCCGCCGCCCTCCCCTCGTCGATCGTCGCGGCGTCGGCGTAGCGCGTAAGCAACCAGTCGGCGGCGCGGCTCGCCTGTCCTGCGGCGCGGAAGATCGCGCGATTGTCCTCGCGCAATACGCCCAGCCAAGAGGCGAGATAGTCGGCATGGCGTACGGTCGGCTCGATGCCGAGCGCGGCGCAGAGGAAGGCGCTCCCCATTTCGGCGACCAGCTCCTCGCGGGCATAGTCCTTGCCGCCAAGTCCGTTCATCAATTTGCGGTCGAGCCGCGCGGAATGGCCGGTAGCGTGGGTCAGTTCATGGAGCGCGGTGCGATAATAGTTGATCTGGTCGAAGAAAGCGGGTTGCGGCGGCACCTGCACAAAATCTTCGCTCGGCACGTAAAACGCCTTGTCGCCGCCGATCCGAAAATCGACCCCCGACGCGGCGATGACCGCCTCGGCGACGGGCACGATTTCGCACGCGGGAAGCGGCGCGGGGTCGGCGGCGAGGCCGGGGCGCAGCCCTTCGCACTGCGCGACGTTGAACACGGTGAAGCGTTTGAGGAAGGCAATCGATTTTGCATCGCCGCCGCTTTCGCGGGCGCGCTGCTTCTCGGCCTCGGGGGTGAACCGGTCGGCATAGACGACGGTGGTGCCGCGCTCGCCCTTGATGACATTGCCGCCCGCCGCCAAGGCTTGCCGAAAGGTCAGCCATGCTTGCGAGGGCCAGCCGCGTTCGATGACCTCGCCCCACAGAATGAGGATATTGACGCCGCTGTAGCTGCGACCGGTCGTCGCGTTGCGCGGAAGACCGGGCGCGGCGGCGCCCGTTTCGCCGTCGCGGCGTCCCCAAGGCTGCACCCAAGGGAAGCGGCCCGCCTCCAGTTCGCCGATGATGCGGCCCGTCACCTCGTCATAAAGGCTGGCGCGGTCGGCGGGGGGCTTGGTTCCGCCGCCCTTGCGGTCGGCGCGGCGGCTGCGGGTCTGGCGCATCGGGTTCCTCCAAACGCCGCCCAAAAACCCTCCGGGCATCCCCCGGAGCGGGGGTGGGCGGCGAGATGCGACCTGCCGGGCGCGGCCAGGAGGCGGCTTGCACCCGCAGGGCCGCAACGCAGTGGAGGAGCCGGACCCGAGCGCAGCGGAGGGCCGGCTTGCGGGACGCCGGGCCGCGCCCAGAAGGGCGCGCCGCCCACCCGCGCGACAGGGGAAGGCCCCAAAACAGCGCCGCCGCGCCCAGCGCGGCGCCACCATGCCGGAGCAAAGCTCCGGCCTCGCGCCAGCCGATCGTCACCGAAGGCCGGGACGCGCAAAGCGTGGCCCGGTGACGCCAGCCGCCCTAAGGCGGCGGGCGGAATAGAGCGGCGGTCGCGCCGCCAGGCGCGAGGCGCAGAAATCACCGATAGTTAAGGAAAATGGTCCGGAGTTGAATCAATCCGAACTTGCCGGTCTCCAGCCCAATCGTTCCTCGAAAGCTCGTCGATAGGGTGTCCTGATCTGCGTCGGCGCATTCCGCACATATTCTTCGGCACCGGCATATTTCTCTGGCGGAAGTGCCTGTAAGAAATCAATCGCTTGCTCGACAGTGGGCATCTGCCCGCTGTGATTGTCGAACCTTGGCCCTAAAGCCGTCCATACGGTGCCGTGAATATCGCGGGAGGCAGCCCATTTCGCGATGTCGGAGGAATATGGATAGTCCTTTGATGCGGGTATGCGCGCGATCGGCTGATCTGTCGGGCAACCTTCGCGAACGCGAAGCGCTTCGACGGCTTCCGCAAGGCTGGCCACATCCAGTTCCGCCCAAAGCACCGGGACCTTTGGCGCTGAAGCGTGAATGACCAACGTGAGCCGGTCGCCTCCCGAATGGCGCAGAAATTCGACTGGAAGTTCGGGCCCGTCTTTATTCCAATGTCCCTTGATCGGAAGCGCTTGTGGATTCCAGACCAGCGAGCCCCAACCGAGACAAATGAACATATCTTCTCCCCTTCAAGACCGGACCATCGCCGATGCGAATTAGCCAAAGGCCAGATCATCGGCCATTCCCGGTTGAATCATATGCTGATGACCCCGGAACTTTCGATATAGACGGGTCACTGCCATGTGCATGCGATGCGACAGCATATCTTTGCGGTAGTCAATTTTGCGGGTGAGATCGATGGGGCCATTCGAAGTCTCGAAGGAAATGGTCGCGTCGCTCGGCGATGTCGAGTTACGCGAATTGCTCGCGCGTCTTCTAGAGGCCGAGGCCCGCGACTGCGGCATATCGGCGGCGGCTGTCTCGGTGGGCGGGAACCAGAATGCCGCCGATGGCGGTGTGGATGCGTCGATCGTCTGGCATGGAAATCCTGAGCCCGAAGGATGGCTCCCGCGGCGAACCATCTATTTCCAGAGCAAAGCCGAAGGGATGTCGGCGACGAAGCTGAAAAATGAAATGCGTCCGCGCGGAGTGGCGCGCCCGATCTTCGAACGACTGGCGGCATGCGGCGGCGCCTACATCGTCTTTTCTACGGACGATCCCTCTCATTCGGCGGAGGAAGATCGCATCGCGGCCATGAGAGCCGCCGTTGAGGACGTCGATCCGGACAGAGCAATTTCACTTCACTTTCTGGGGGCAGACAGGATCGCGAGGTGGGTTAACAATCGGGCAGGCGTGGCATTATGGCTATTGGAAAAAGCTGGTCACCCTAGGGCAGGTTGGCGCGGCTACGGCGGCTGGTCCTCCGACGGAGCAGATGAACGCGCATATCTTCTGGACGATGAAAACCGTGCATCAGTCGGCGAAGTGCCGGTCGATTTGCTCAGTGCCATTCGGTCCATGCGAACCGCACTTTCGTCGCCTGGTCATTCCGTTCGCCTCCTCGGTTTGTCGGGTATGGGGAAAACAAGGCTTGCCGAGGCCTTGTTCGATGACTCGATCGACGCTCCCCATGCGCTGTCACGCGATCGAGCGATATACGGCGATGCCGGATTGGACCTTTCGGTCAGTCCGGCTCTCCTGGCTGAAAAAATTGCGGTGTCGGGGACCGACGCCATCATCGTCGTCGATAATTGCAACGACCTGGTTCACGGGCAGCTCGCGGAGATCATTCGGCGTACCGGCAGGGCCAGCCTGCTCACGATCGACTATGACACGTCTGGAGACGATCCCGACGGTCTAGTCGTGGTGCTCGGCGAGAATAGCGAAGCGGTGCTACAGGCCCTGCTCGAGCAGCGTTTTCCAAAGCTTCGTAAGGCCGAGCGGGAGCGCCTGTCCGCTTTTTCCGGCGGGAACGCGCGCATTGCGCTCAAGATCGCTGAGGCCGGCGACGATACGATCGACCTCTCGACGCTCAAGGATGGGGAGTTACTAGACCGTCTGTTTCGCAGCGGTCGTCGCGCCGACGATCCGGCATTGCGATCCGCAGCAGACGCTGCCGCGCTCGTCACGGCATTTTATATTGCCGACGGGAGAGGCCATGCCGCCGAGCACGGACATCTTGCCTCCATCGCCGAACTCAGCGTAGCAAAATTCTACGCGGCGGGTGTCCGGCTGCTTGACTGGGGAGTAATGCAGAAGCGCGGGCCCCAGCGGGCCGTTATGCCGCCTCCGCTGGCGAATATGCTCGCCGCGCCCGCAATCCAGTGTAGCGACCCTGACGCCCTTGTTGCCCATTTTCTCAGTGGGCCGCCGCGCCTGTTTTCCAGTTTTGCGCGACGCGTCGGTCAGCTTCACAACGACGCGGCCGCTGTAAGCATCGCTCGGCGCCTTTTCGCGGCGGACGGCGCGCTCGGAGATCCTGCCACCCTTTCGAGTGATCTGCACGAGGCGTTTATCAATGCAGCTCCCGCAGCGCCGGAAGCTGCCTTGTTCGCAATCGAACGATCCGTCATGGGCGCGAACCGCGAGCGGTTGCTGGCTCCGACCAAGCAACGCAAAGCACTCGCCGAACTTCTCGTCCTCATCGGTCATGATGCCCCGTTGTTTCATCGGGTCGTCGAGTTGCTGGCGATGTTTGCCAAGGACGATCCTGATTCCGGCGACAATAGCGTGCGCGCGCACCTGCTTGAGCGGTTCTGGCCCGTGCTGAGCTTCACGATGGCCAACCTCGACATGAAAATGGACGCAATCGACCGTCTGATCTCCGACCCCGAGGAATCCGTTCGCATTCTCGGAGTCGAGGCATTGGGACACGCTCTATCGACGGGGCAATTCAGCTCCTCGCTCAATCTTGAATTCGGCGCTCGATCGCGGCTTTCCGAATGGCGCCCCGAAAATGGAGATTTTCGGCCCTGGTTCGACGCCGTTTATACCCGACTGACGGCCATCGCCGGCGGTGGCGACGAGATGCTGGCCGATCGAGCGCGAACCATCGTCGCGAAACATTTTCGCAGCCAGCTCGACGCGGGCCAGAAGGAAAAAGCCATTCCCGCGCTTCGCGCCGTCATGGGGAACGGCTATTTCGAGCAAGGCTGGCGGGCCGTAAATGATGCTTTGCATTTCGCCGAGCGACCCAACCGACGCAAAGCCGTCGTCGATGAGACGCAAATTTCCGAACTGCGGTCACTCGAGCGCGACCTTCGTCCCCGAACGCTCGACGAACTGTTCGATACTTTCGTGGCCGGAAAGCCCTGGAGCCATTGGCATCCCTCCGGTCGCGAAAAGAAGACTCAGCGCAACGTCACCAGCCTCGCGCGCGCCATTGGACGCTGTATCGGCCGATCAGGGATGGACCCGGCCCCGTATCTGGAACGTGCCGCAAATGTCGGCCGTTCGCATAGCGTCTGGCCATTCATGATCGGACTAGCGAGGTCTGTAAAAGATCCCGAACCGCTGTGGAGACAGGCCCACGCCCTTTTCGTCGCGAATCCCGAGCAGTGTCCGCCTGCCCTGCTAGGCGGGCTCATCGAGGGCGCGAATGGCCACGCTCCACAATGGGTCCAAGACAGGCTGGATTCGCTGATCGACGATCCTGTACTCGGCGAACATATCGTCACGCTGCATTTTGGCGTCCCTCTCGATGGCGCCGCAGTTTCGCGGTTCAACAAGAAGCTGGCGAAGGGTGACATTGCGGTAGAGCGTTTCGCAACTCTGGCCTTTGGTGGCGTGTCCAAACCGATACCCGGCAACATCCTTGCTGAGTTTGCAGCATCTCATCGAAAGAGATGAAGGCGTCGGCGCCGCACTCGACATTCTGAACATGCGTCTTTTCGGGGACCGGAATGACAAGGCGCCACTCGATTCTTCTCTCATCGCATTCGGTCGCGCCTTTCTGACCGACCCGCGCGTATTTCTGTCTGATCGCCAAGCGGATGATCACGATGTCGGTGAAATCGGCAAAGCGGTGCTCGACGGAGACGATGATCCCGAATTGACGCGGCGAATCTGCATTGCGATGCGGTCGGCGAGCGGCGAACATTATGCCAGCGACACCGATTATGTAGGCCTCGCTGAACTGCTGATGGCAAGGCATCCTCGCGTTGTGCTTGAAGAAATAGCCGAGAAATCCACCAGCAACTATCTTCTCGCTCGCTTCCTCGGTCCACTCGGCTCGAACGACGACGGCAGCGACATAGATCCGGAAGAAGGCATCGAGAATTTATTGCATTGGGTAGGTGAAGCCGCACAGGAGCGCGCAACGCGCCTTGCCGGCTTCGTCCGTTATGCTGTGAGCGACAAGGCGAATGGTCAATTGCGTTGGTCCAAGATCGCGCTCGCGCTGATCGCTGCCGCACCGGATCCACGCTCTGTTCTTGCTGCCTTCGAACATCGATTTCCGGTTGGCGCCGGTTGGGGTCCCATTGCGCTTCGCTACGTGCGTCGCAAACCGCTAGCCGAGCACTTTCTCAATCACGAAGACGAGCGCCTTCGAGCTTGGGGTCGATCGGCGAACCGCAATCTGGATAGGAGCATTCAGCATTGGGATCAGGCCGAACGCGATAGCGAAAGTCTTTTCGAATAGCGGCGCAAACAGGCCTTCCGAGCACGGACGATCTCGAGAGCGTGATTTCAGAGCAAGGGCAAGGCGGCCTGCGCCGCGCCGCCTCCCCCGCGCGCCGACCAGGGCTCGTCGGTGCGTTCGACGTCGAGCAATGCGGCGGGATATTGGCGAACGAGCGTCATCGCCTCTTCGGCGGGGGCATGAAGCCAGGCGTCGTGCTCGTCGGGACGCAGGATGACGGGCATCCGGTCGTGGATGTTGAACAGTTCGGCGGTCGCATCGACCATCACGCCGGTATAGCAATCGCCCCATTCGTCGGTCGGGCGCCACAGCCCCGCCCAGGCGGCGAGCGACTGGTCGGCGACACGGATCCAGGTCTTGGTCATCGCGCCCGCCGCGCCTTCGGCCTCGGCAAAGGCGGTGAAGGGAATGAGGCAGCGCTGTGCCGGCGCCATGAACCATTCGCGCCACATCCCGAAGGGCGACATCAGCTTGTCGTCGCGGGCGTTGTTGACGGGGCTCGGCTTGTTCGGCGCGCCGGTCCGCTTGTTCACCGAATGCCGCGGAATCCCCAGTGCATGACCGCCATCTCACGCTCGCCCGCTACTTCGCGGACGACGAAGCCGGTCCCGCCTTTCCAGACGTCGCCGGGGGCGGCGTTGGTCGCGGGCGGGCGTCGCGCGCAAAAGGCCGACGCGACCTCATCGACCGACGCTTTCATGGTCACCAGATTGCACAAGGTTCGCCTCCCCGGTCAGGCACCGTCCAGAAGTGCATCGAAGCTCTGCTGGATCGGCGGCACGATATCGAAGCTGTTGTTCGGGAACGGCCGCAAGATGTCCAGCGGATCGCGCGTCCGCATGAGCCAGTCGAACCAGTCGTCGGGATGCACGACGGCGACATGCCGGTCCTTGTGCGGCGCGAGATCGGGATAGGCGGGCACAGTAAGCGCGGCGAAGCTGTCGGGCCAGTCACGCCCGCCCGGCCGCCAGACCGCCGCGATGCAGAAGAAGGGATCATCACCGATCAGGCTCGCGGCGTAGATCGTCTTGCCGCGCTTCACCAACCCGAACTCGCTCGCCAGAAGGAGGCACGGGCGGTCGATCACTGCGGTTTCGGACTGAAGAAGCGGGATCTGGAAGATGTCGGGATCGCGCGACGGCAGACCCCAATGAAGCTCGCGCTCGACCTCGCGCTCCCCGTCCCAGATTATCACGCGGTGGCGCTGGCCTATTCCGACGAGCGCATCGTCGCCCTCGTTCTCCATCGTCTATCGCCTAAGAGCGGAAGCGGCGCACCGCGCGCTTCCATTCATGCTCGGGCGGATATTCCAGCACGATGTCCGACACGCTCTGCGCGACGAGTTCGAAGTGTGCGGGCCGGACGCGCTTGCCGGTGCGCCATTTGCAGCGGATGCACCAGAAGCGCGCAAGCGCCTTTTCGAGCCGGTCATCCCACCCGCGCCGTTCGAAACGCCACCACAGACAATGCGGGTCGAAGACCGCGCTATGTCCGCAGCGACACACCGGCTTGACCCCGCGGCGCCAGGCGGCGGCCTCGAAGAGATTGGTCGGAATGCGCGACCCGTCGGCGGCCCAGCGCGCCATCGCGACGCCGCGACGGTCACAGCGGCAAGGCCGGCTGCTCGGCGGCGGGCGCCGCAAAACCGCCGGCCTCGATCGCGGCGACGATGACGCGCGCCAGCTCGTGCGCTGCATCGGTGCGAACATGCGAGGCAGGCGCGGTGATCCCGAGGCGGGCCCAGCCGGGCGCGGCGAGGATGGTGTCGGCGACTCGGCTTGTGTCTATCTGTTCCATGCGACAAAAAGAACATAGAGAGAACATAATCGCAAGAGGCGTTCGCCAATCGAATCCTCGATCGACCCCGCCTCGCTACCCGAACAGCAAGAAAATCCGCGCCTATCGACCTAGCGCCGGATGAAAAAAATCTGCGCGCCGGTCTCCCGCACACCGCCGTCGTCCGGCGGGGCCGTCACCGGACGGGATTGCACGCCAACGGCACGCGCCCGATCGCGGCCGGCCACCGTAGCGATATAGGCGCGCGTTTCGCCGGGAAGCGCCGAGCGCCCCGCGAGCCAGGCCGCATAGCGTCCCGGCCCGGCATTGTAGGCGCCGAAGAGACCGGGATAACCGAAGCGGTCGTGCATCAGTCGCAGATAATAGGCGCCGGCGAGAATATTGTCGCGCGGATCGTGCGGATCGCGCCCCAATCCGAGCCGGGTGCGCATGTCGGCCCATGTCCCCGGCATGAGCTGCATCAGCCCCATCGCACCGGCGTGGCTGGTGATCGGGCGGCCGTCGAGCGTCGTCCGCCCGCCGCTCTCGGCGCGCATCACGCGCTCGATCCATTCGACCGGAACTGCATAGCGCGCCGACGCCTCGGCAATATAGGGCTGCCAGCGATCGACCGACTCAGCCTTGGCGGGCGCTGCGGCGACCAGCGCCAGCGCGGCGAGCGCGAGCCTCAAGCCCGCCACAGCAGTCGCGCCTTGCCGACGATGTCGCTCGCCTCGCTGACCCCGAAATAGCGCCCATCGAAAGATGCGCCGCTCTCCGCCATCAGCAGAAAATAGCGCCCCTCAGCCAGCGACACGCAGCCCGCCCACCGGGGCATCACCCTCCCCGTCCCGTCACGAGAAAGACGTGAAGCGACCAACTGCCCGTTGACGAAGATGCGCGCACCGACAGCGCACACCTTGTCGCCGGGAACCCCGGCAACGCGCTTCACAAGCGGAACATTGGCGGGAAGATAATGGCGCCGCGCGGCAAACATCCGAAACTCGCCGGGCAGGCGCGCGACCACCATGTCGCCGCGCGCCAGACTGCCAGCGTCACTGAGCGCATAAAGTCCGATCGGCGCACTGGCGCTCGGATTCCAGACGAGCCGGGGTCGCGGCGGCATCACCACTGTCGCCCCCAGCGCGAGCATCAGACCGGCGCAGCCGATCGCCCAGCGACCGACCAGCCGATCATTGCGAGCCGCGGCTTCAATCATCCGCCGTGCCCTCGGCCTCAGCAATCGACCATGTATCTAAATCGTCGATATGATAGCGAATACGCCGGCAAGGACGCCGGTATCGCGGTCCCGTCCCCTTGGTGCGATGCTCCTGCAAGGTGCGGAGCGAGACGCCGAGATAATGGGCAGCCTGCTTCGGGTTCAGAAAGGGCGACCCGCGTTTGGCCTCGATCGCCCGTTCGATGCTGCCGTCTTCTTCCATGCCGCCTCCCGCCGATGGACGCCGCGCAGGCGTCATTCAGCGCATGGAGAACATCTCAAGGTCGCGGACGTGTCGAACACAAGGATGTGCGATTCCGACACCCCAACACGAAGGCTCGATCGCGACCGCGGCCCGCGACCCCCATGAGCCCGCATCAATTTGCCTATGGCGATAAGCTAAGTGGCGAAGCCCTCGCGCACCAACCAGTGGGCGCGTTCGAGGTGCGACTGCCAACAGCGCCGTGCGCCTTCGCCATCCACAGAGACGTTGAGATCGAGCACCTCCACCGCGACGACGGACCACTTATGGCCATCTCGTTCGGCGTCGAGAAGCCGTGCATAGGTCAGCATGTGAGCATGGTCATACTCTGTCACGACGGATTCACTCGGTGCCAGCTCGACGACACCGCTTCGACACCGATCTAAAAACGAAATATCCATCAACGAAAACCTGAGCATAGAGTATTATAATACGTAGCATCAAAATGCTCGTCTGTCCTCTAAGATTTGGATGGACATAAGACGTCTCGTCGGTGCCAATGTACGCCGTTACCGCAAAATGGCGAACCTAAGCCAAGAGGAGGTTGGCGCCCGAATGGGGGTCGATCGCGCGCACGTCGGACTGATCGAACGCGGTGAGCAGAATGCCACCTTGCTCACTATTTGGAGTCTCAGCGAAGCTCTCGGAATCCGCCCCCAGGCTCTGTTCGAAGAAAGCGAACACAGCGAAAATGCACGCGAGAGTTAAAGGCGCTGGCGAGACAGGATCATCGCAGGCCCACCTGCTGACATGCGCCGTGCAAAATCCACGAGCCGGCGCGCGGCCGATTTCGTCGATTCTCCGCTACCAGGCCAGTCGTTTGCTCGAATGAAAGCCTCGCCAATCGTCTTCAGCGACGCGCCTTCACCCAGTGCATCGATGACGCGCAGGCCAAGGACGATGCGGCGCAACTGCGCTGTCGGTGCGCGGGCCGACAGGCTTTGGCCCCGCCCGAGAACCAGTAGCCGCTTAAATTCGGCAATCTGCTTTCGCGCATCGGCAATAGTGATGGGAAAAATCAGCCGATCGATTGGTACCGCCGCACGGCTTTCCGCAATATCGATGCGGACCCCGTGGTGAATGCCGCCGATTACGGTGTGAAGCTCCTTCCGACCCAAGACAGCCAGACAATCTTCGATCGGGGGCGCACTTTCGACGTGACCCCGCATCCGAATTGGCCAAGCACGCAGAACCGATGGGTCGAACGCCAACGACCACAGCAGCCGAGCTTCAGACGCAGGCCGGCACGGCGTTTCGGCGAAAGTGCAGCCCCCAGCGCGCGGTAAATGCCGCATCAGCAATCTGAGGACGATCGCCAATGATTCCGCGGCCTGGGTAATCAGGATTGCGCCGCAAAAGTTCCCAAGCGAGACCGCGCGCGCCAACGTCCGCTAGGGCGGCGTAAATCTCGGGTTCGCGCCAGCTTCCGCGGGGCAACACCGCCCGGGTTTTAATCGCCGGCATTGTCGGCCTCCGATGCGCGCTGCGCCGCGACATGGGCGCGCAAAGCATCGGCCTGATCAGGGCGAAGAGCATCGACGGCGGCGACATGCTCAGGCCGGTCGCCTGCCAGCAAAAATGACGGGCAGCGGCCTTCGACATTGCCGAGATTCGGGCGGTGTTGCGCGTATCCGACCAATGCCGCCAAGTCCGGATCGAAATGCCGCGCCACCTCAGGCGGATAGACGAGCCATTGGAGTTCATATGGTTTGAGCCAACCGAGGCAATAGCTGACGATAATGCCGCGTCGCGGCTCGTCGCTATTGTTCGCGCCTGCGCCATGCAACGTCCCCCCCGAGCCACACCAGTGCGTCGCCCGGCTCGCAGACCGCGGTGCTCGCTGCCGCCTCGCTCAAATCAGTCGCACCGTCGCCCAAATGACTGCCCGACCACAGCAGTGTCGCGCCGTTTTCCTTGGTGAATGATGTGAGCGGCCACATGACATTCACCTGGAATTGCTGGTCGCCCTTGGCGAACGGCCAGAGGTCGTGGTCGCGGTGGGGATATTGGGCGAGCGCGCCCGGATGGATTTCGATCGCCTGGGTCAGATTGAGCGCGATGCGATCGCAGCCGGGACCGAGGACAGCTTCGGCGAGACCGAGAATGGCCGGGTGCATGACCAACTGGCGCGTCGCGGGCGCACGGGTGAGCAGCCGCCCGAAACGCTTCGTCCGCTCGCCGAAGAAGTCGCCAACGCAAAACGGTGTCGCCGCGAAATCATAATCGAGCGAGGAGTCAATCGCGTCGATCCGGTTGGGCGCAACCAGACCGCGAATGATGCAATAGCCGTCGCGGTCAAGACGGACCGGGGCGCTGTCGGGTGCGAAGTCCGCGGTCACGACGTCGCCTCCGACCGATCCGCAAGCGGCAGGATTTCGTTCGCCACAAGCAGCGCCGGGGTCGCCTCGTCGATCGTCACACGGAAGGCGCCAAGGCGCCCGCCGCCCATGTCGATCGCCGGACCCAGCGCCTCGCCATCCCAGCCCATCGCCAAAATCCGCTCGCGAAAGCGCGCTGTCACCACACCGGTGAACTGGCGAATGCCATGCTCCAGACCGTGCGCTACCATCGCGTGGATGAGCCCGTCGCGCAGTCGGCGACGCTCGGTCTTGGGTTCAGTCGGCGGCAAGCACAGGCGGGTGATCTCAAAAATTTCTGGCCCCGTCGGGACGCCATCGCGGCAAAGCCGCTCGAACATCGAACCGAGCAGGTGCTGCCGCGTGCTCGGAAGCAACCGCAGCGACGCGAGGTGGCGTCGGGCATTGTCGGTGACAATCACATAGGTCGCAAAAGCGTCGTCGAACCGGTCGATTTCGAGACGGCCATCGACGGTCTCAAGATCCCAGTCGAGCAGGTTGACAAACAGGCGCTTGCGCGCTTCGAACATGGCGTCAAGCAGCGGCTGTTGCTCCGCCTCGCCCAGACCTTCAATGATATGAATCACGGCATCGCTCCCTTGGCTTGTGTCGCCAAGAGTTGAGCGAATTCAGATGCGGGAAGTCAGACCGCCAGGTGGCGGTATTGTCTCGGCGCGACTTCGTGGACGCCGATCTCGCCGTCGAGCGCCGCGGCGATCACGAGCTGGGTCCGGTTGTGGACGCCATAGCGCGCGCAGGCTGCCTCGATGTAGGATTTGACCGTCGCCGGACTCAGCCCGAGGATCGCCGCAATGTCGGTGTTGC
This sequence comes from Sphingopyxis sp., assembly GCA_015657575.1. GTDB lineage: Bacteria > Pseudomonadota > Alphaproteobacteria > Sphingomonadales > Sphingomonadaceae > Sphingopyxis. Next base: position 12,231 of record JACDQN010000441.1, on the reverse strand, counting down.
TCTTGCCCTGCCCGGCCAAGATGACGCATTCCCGCTGGCGCGGCTGCAACCGGGCGGCGCGCACCTGTCGGAGCCTGCCGCCATTCACGATCCGGCGCGCCGCCTGAAAGGCGAAGCTGCCGACGATCTGAACGGTGCCGACATAGCGCCGCACGCGATCGGGCGCCCGCGGGCTACAGAAATTGCACGAGCCGCTGCGCTCGCCGAGAACGAAGGCCGGGACGGTGATGCCGTGGCTGACGCCATAGCGCGCACCACGATCGAGGAAGTCGCGATGCCGCGCGTCGATCGTGATGAAGGCGGCCAGGTCGCACCAGGTGAAACAGGCATTGGCCGCAACGCAGGCGTGGATGACCGGATCGTCGCGGTGGCGCATGCCATCGAAATAGTCCTCCGCATAGCCAGCGGGATAATTGTGCATGTTGATGAGGCCGGGACGCGGTTCGCGGTGATCGTCATGATGGATCATCGCATAATGGCGAAAACCCAGCTCCCGCGCCGCGGCTTCGAGCAGGCTTTCCACGGCGGCAAGATCGCCGGCCTTCTGGATTTCAGTCAGAAACGCCGCCGCGAAATTCAGCGCGAGCGGGTCCAGACCTTCGTTCGACAGAAGATTGCCGCCTTGCAACCCTTCACCTCCAGTTTGCCATCGGGTCGAAGCGTCAAATATCCCCTCTCGGCGCCTTCGCCGGTAGCAGGGTCATAAACGGGGCCGCCGACCCATTCTTTAGGACCGCCCGTGAACCCGCGCAGCACCACCAACCCTTTCAGTCTCCGATCGCGCAACTTGCGATCAGGGTTCTTCACATCGCGCTGGTCGGGATTGGCACGCAGGGGAGCGGCGTCGTCCACCTTGCCGCAGATGGCAACGCCGCACCGATGAAGCTCGACGCGGCCACCTTGGCTTCCGGTCGACCACAGACCTGTGATCGCACCGCCCCCCTGCTGTGCTGCGACCGCCGTCCCTCCCCCGGCGGCCGCAACCACGATCATTGCGAAAAATATCTTGCTCATGCCGCTGCTCACTTCGGCATCGGTGCCACGAGCGGCGGCGACAAGGTTGCGAGCGCGCGCGCTGCCAAAGCGCGGTCGTCATGCTGCCACGGATGAAAGTTCGGGCGAAAATAGGTGAACAGGTCGCGGAGCAGCAGGCGCATCAAGCCCGGCTTGCCATAGAGATAGGCGAGAAGCCCCCGCCAAGTCCGGAAATTATTCTGCCGGTCCTGCCGCAGCAGGTCGGCGGTGTTGCGGAAGACGACATAGTGAAAGCGCACGCCCGCCGCGAGCATGGAGAATGAGCGCAACGTCCAGCGCCGGAAGTGCGGCCGGTCGCGCATTGCGAGCAGCAAGGTGTCATAGGCGACCGCCTTATGCTCGATCTCCTCGATCGCGTGCCAGCGCCACATGCGCTGCGCTTCGGTGTCCGCCCCGGCAAGGTGAGCAGGGTCGGACAATATGGCGTTGGCCAGCGTCGCCGTGAAATGTTCAAGCGCGCAGGTCCCGGCAAGCTGCATGAGCGGCGGACGGCGTTTCGCCCACGCGATCGTCCGTGCGGCCCGTTCTTCCGAGGACGTCAGGTCGTAGCCGGCATCACTCGCCTGCCGATTGAAAAAGACATGCTCACGCGAGTGGGTGGATTCCTGAAAGATGAAGGCATCGATGTCCTCACGCAGGGATTCGGGCGCGTCATCGCGATAGTGGCGCACAGCCGACATGAAGAATTTCTCGCCGACCGGAAAGGTCGATGAGAGCGCATTATAGAAGGCGGTCCGGCCGGGATCACCACCGTGCCACCAACGCTGCGCCGCCTTGCCCCGGCCGAACTTCCAGTTGCGTCGTTCGATGGCGATGCCTATGGGTGTTGGCGTCCGGTCAATCATTACGATCTCCTTGTCGTCAGTCAGAAGAGTGGCCGCCGCCGGTGCCAGGAAGAAAAGGCGGCGGCCTAGTTTCCCTCCGGAGTGAGGGGAGTGCGCGACAATGTGGTTTCTTCGGACCTTTCCGAAAAACCGGGCCGATGCTTGCCCGGGAGCAAGCGAGGCATCGACCCGAGGTTGTTCCCCCAGTGGAGAGGACCTAGAACTTCTTCGCGATGCTGAACCCGATGATGCGCGGATCGAGGGTGAACACGTTCGTGGTCAGGCCGGTGTCATCGCTGTTCAAGAAGGCATCGGTGATCGGCGTGGAGTTAAACACATTCTTGACATAGGCCTCGATCGAAAGGTCTTCAGGACCATCGACGCGCAGCGAGATATTGAAGTTGGTCCAACTGCGCAGCCGGTCGTAGGGCGCGAGGTTATAGACGCGGTGCCAGCTCTTCGCTTGCCAATAACCATCGCCGCGGATCGTCGCGCTCCAGTCGGGGTCGAAGTCGATCGTATATTCGGCTCCGGCATTAAGCGTCCAGCGCGGCGAATTCGGAAGCTCATTGCCACCCAGGTCGGCCAGCAGACCAGCTCCACCGTTTAGTTCAGGATAATTGGCATAATTAAACTCTGCTCCAGTCGCCGGGTCGATCACCGGGTCCGAAGTAAGTCTTAGGGCGCCCCGAAGGCCGGGGCAAAGCCCCTGAACTCGAGTTGTGCTGAAGTTTACATCCTGGATGACCGAGACCGGGAGCACACAGTTGGACGGCAACTGGATCCAGGGCTTTACGACGGCATAATCCGGATTACCCTGCGTCCGGTTCATGATATCGATCGAGGTCTGGCCCTTAGCAATCTTGGTCTTGAGATAGCCGACATTAGCGTTGAAGCGCAGATTCCGGGTAGGCGCAAATACCGCCTCAAGTTCGGCTCCCCAGACCTTCGCGTCGAAATTTTCATTGACCGCCGTCCGGTCCCTGATCTGGGAGACCTGATAATCCTTGTAATCATAAAAGAAGGCTGTGCCGTTCAGCGTCAGCGCGCCGTTCATAAAACTGTTCTTGGCACCGATCTCGAAGGCGTTCACGAACTCGGGTTGAAAGGTGTCGGGATACTCGTTCGCGAATAGTCCCAGGGTCGGAAGATAGCCAAAGGATTCGTACAAGGATAATATGAAGTCGGAGGCGCCCGCTGCCTTGAATAGAGCGATCTGCTCCTCCTTGGTCGCAAATCCCGGCGTAGGCGGGTTTGCGCCACCACCTTTATAGCCGCGCGAGTAAAACGCATAAAGCAGTGTATCGTCGGTGAAGGAAAGCTCCGGCTTCCAGTCGAGGCCAATTCGCCCGGTGAATTCACCCCACTTTTGCACGATGTCGGGTTTTTCCGGGTAGCCCTTGGCTGTCGTACCCCCGCCTAAAAGGCCGGGCGAAAGCAATGTCTGCGAAGGCACCGGAGTGAATGTCTTTTCGTCGAGGGTGAAGCGAAGCCCACCGGTGAGCTTCAGCGTGTCATTGATATTCCAATAAGCCTCGCCAAAGCCGGCCCAGGACTCCAACTTGTAAGGGTTTTTCGACCGGAAATAATTATGCCCTTCGCCATTGATCGAATCCAGCGGATTGGGATCGACGTAGGGACAGCCGGCCATGGGGTCATCAGCCGGCACAGGCCCACCGAAGCCAGAGTTGGACTGCGGGCAGATGTCCCGATCTATCGGCATCCTGTTGAGCGTCGTGTTATAAAATGGGAATGAAAGAGCTAGCGCTGTAAGGACGTTGGACATTACATAATAATCGTTCAACGTCTTGAAGCGGGTGTAATTGGCGCCTAAACTGAAATTTAGCGGGCCATCGAAGTCCGATTGCAGTCGAAATTCCTGGCTGAACTGCTTACTCTTCGCCTGCGAGGTGTCGAATATAGCCAGCCGGTCGGAACAGCCAATCTGAGGATCGCAGAAGACGCCGCCTGGCGAGAGGTTTTGGTATCCGCTGGGATATACGTTACCAGTAGTTACACCATCCACCAGCGTGCTTGTATCTAGGAACGCGGGATTGCTGGTACTCCGAAGATAGTCCTGAAATGAATAGACTTTGTCGTCATTATACGTTGTCTGCGAGACGAACGTCAGCGACGGCGAGAAATCCATCTCGATATTCAGTTGTAACAGATCCGATCTGGCCCGATATTTTGGGTCGCGGATGGAGGAAATCTCTCGTAAATTTCGCGACTGCGTGACGCCCTCGAACGGATCTCTGCCTGGGATCAAGAATCCTACAGGATCGAACCGCCCTTGCAGACCATACTCATCCTCATTCAAATAGGCGATGCCCAGACCAAGATTTCGCAAAGCCAACGGAGCCTGAATAAACGAGATCCCATAACCGCCCACGACACCAAACGCCGCATCTTCATATAGGCTTCCCGGCAGACAGCCCTGCTGAAAATGCGATCGTATTCCATTACTCGTATCGCGGTCTCCGAAGGTGGCGCTCGGTAGAGCATTCAGATCCCTCGATCCAAATTGGGTTCGGCCTGGATCCTTGGTGCAAAGCTGCTTGCCGGTACGCGAGCGGTTGTCGTTCTCGCTGAACCTCTCCCAGATTGCATTGGCGCGAAACCACGGCGCCGGCTCAAAGCCAACCGTGGTACGGAGCGACCAGAGATCTCGCCCGTTGACGCGATTGCCACTCTGCGAGTTGAAATCATATCCGTCGCGGTTAGTCATTGACCCCGCGATGCGAACACCGAGAATGTCCTTCGCAATAGGTATGTTAAGCATCGCGGTCATGCGACGGCTGTCGTAATTCCCGACCTCGCCCTTAAGGCTGCCCTCAAAGTCATTCAGCTTCGGCTTGGCCGAGATAAGGTTGACGACGCCACCGGTAGCGTTACGGCCATAAAGTGTGCCCTGAGGTCCGCGTAGCACCTCCAGCCGCTCCATGTCGAAAAACTCCTGTTCGAAGAAGCGGTTGTGGATGAGGCCGGAGTTGTTGAATGCAATTGCGACTCCGGGATCGCTGGTCGCCGAAATCGCCTTGGTGCCGACGCCGCGGATCGACAGGTTGTACCCGGTGAAATTGGACTTCGAAAAGGTCAGGTTCGGCACCGCGCGCATGATGTCGGGACCGCCCTCGATCTTTTGTTCTTCCAGATTCTTCTGCGACAGCACGGTGACGGCGATCGGCACGTCCTGCACCGATTCTACGCGCTTCTGCGCGGTGACGATGATTTCTTCGCCGCGATAATCATCGGCGGCGGGAGTCGAGACGTTTCCCGCATTAGCCGACGTCGCCAATGCCAGCGTATAGGTGCGTCCGTCGCTGGACACGACCCGCAGCCCGGCATCGGCCGCAGCCCGGCGAACCGCCTGATCGACAGTCATCGCGCCTTTGATCGCACGGATGGTCTTGCCCCGCACAGCATCGGCGCCGACGAGAATCTGCACGTCGGCCTGCGTGGCGAGCTGGGGGATGCCCGTCGCGGCCGACTGCGCCGGAACGTCGAAAGTCTTGGTCTGCGCTATTGCCGGCGTGGCGATTGCCACCGCACAGATTGCCGCCGAAGTCGCTAGAGCGCTACGAAGATCGCGATACCGCATATATTCCTCCCCATATGAGCGGCCCGATTATTCAGGCTCACATGGACACGATGCGCGGGAGAGAATTTTCCGTTTTCGCAGACCGAGTTTATTTCAGTTCTGCGACAATATGATCCGGTCAGAGTGCATTTCGGCGCGCGCCTTCATCAAGGTAGCGACCGCGCGTGCAAAGGCGTCGGGTTCGTTAGTGCGGAAACGTCCGACCATTTTCTGTTCGCCCAGACCGGCATCTGCCAGCTCGATCTTGCGGACATTGTAGCGGTTGAACTCGGCGACCGCTTCGGCGACGCTATCGCCGTCGAAGACGAGCTGGCCGGTGCGCCAGGCGAGCGCATTGTCGATTTCTTCGTTCGCGGCAACCACAGGCGCGACCGCCCGGTCGGGCGCGATCAACGCCCGAGTTCCTGCTTTCACGCGCTGGATATTGGCCTCATCGCCGACGCGCCATATTTCGACCACGCCCTCGGTCACCTGGACATTGACACCGGCTGCGGTCCGCTTGACCGCGAAGGCCGTGCCGACCGCACGAACCCGAACGTCACCGACCTCGACCACGAACGGACGCGCGCGATCCTTGGCGACCTGGAACCAGGCTTCGCCGTCTTTGAGCGCGACCTGCCGGACCTCGGGCTTCATCGTCACGTCGAGCGTCGTCTGGGTATTCACCGCAGCGAGCGAGCCGTCGCTCAGCGGGACGCGCCTTATTTCTCCGATCGCCGTCTGGATTTGCTGGTCGGGCGTAGCAAGGAAATCCAGGCCAGTAATGCCGAGCACCAGTGCGGCAGCGATAGCACCGCCGCCACCCCAAAGAAGCCGTCGCCGTGGAAACCGCGTGCCGCCAGCGGCGGCCACCTCATAGGATGGAGCCTGCCCCGCGCCGAGCACACTCGCGCGGTCGAGCATCGTCCACGCCGCCTTGGCGCGGAAATAGGCGCCGCGGCGGCGATCGTCGCCGGCGAGCCACGCCTTGAGTTCGGCGCGCACGGCAGGGTCTCCGCCCTCGCGGTCCATGCGGGCGACCCATGCGGCCGCGCGATCATTGATCGCTTGTGCTGTTTCGCGCTCGCTCATCTTGTTCCATTCTTGCCATAGCATTTTCGGCGCTCTGCTCACCTTGGGCGATCGCCTGCAAAATCAATTTCAAACCCTTGGTCACGTCATTCTCGACGACATGCTCGCTTACCCCCAGCCGCTCCGCGACTTCCCTTTGCGGCAGCCCTTCGACCTTGCGAAGCTCGAATACCCTGCGGCATCGGTCCGGCAATCCCTCGATCAGTCGGCGCACCCGGTCCAGTTCGCGGCGGCCTCCGGCGATCCGCTCGGGCGACGGCTCATCTCCAACGATGTTCAGGCTCTCTATTTCCGTAACGGATTCGATGCTGACGATACGCTGGCGGCGCAATCGCATCAGGACGATGCTCCGCGCGGCGGTGAAGAAATAGGCGCGACCGCTGCGAATATGGCCGACGTCCTTTAGCGCCGCGATCTGGCAGTAGGTTTCCTGGATGACATCTTCGAGGTCTTCGGGATCGAGTGTGCGCCGGAGCCAGGCGCGCACGTCGGCCTCGTGGGGAAGTATCTCCTTCCCCACCCAAGCCATGATCCGTGCGCGCTTCTCCCTGTTCACGACATCCGTCTTCGCGCCTCCATTCAGAAGTACGATGCACGAGGGGAGACTTTCCGTTTTGTTTTAGCGATTTATTTTTATGCGCCGCCAACATAGCATGGTCGCGGCTCTTTCGGATTGCTTGTCGGCAAATAAAAAAGGGCGGGAAAGACCCGCCCTTTTTCGCATTCCTGGACCCTTAGCGTTTCGGATCGGCCGCCGGTTCGTCGCTCGCCGGTTCTTTCGCAGGTTCCGCCGCTGGTTCGGCGGCAGGCTCGGCAGCCGGTTCCGTCTCGGGCTCCGCAGCGGGTTCCGCCGCAGGCTCCCCAGCGGGTTCGGCCTGATCGGTGTCGGCGGGCTGTTCGGTCGTCTGCGCGGCGACAATGGGCGACAGGGCGACGGCGGCAGCGGCGACGATCGGAAAAGCAAGTTTACGCATTTGAGAATGATCCCTCTGTTATTGTGCGTCTCAAGTACCAAGGCGAATTTCAGGCCCGGAATGATGCGAACGGGCGATCCGTCCTATGCGGCGCGCGTTCAGAGGTACGATGCACACGGGGAGGTTTTCCGTTTTGATTTAGCGAAACTTTTTTCGCCGCTTTACCGACCGATATCGCATGAAGGCGGCGTCATGGGGCGATAAAGCGAGGACATTGTGCAAACCCGATTGGACAACCATCCGTTCTCCATATCCGGTCGGGATCATCTATACTGAATGCCCTCAAGCCGAGTGGATGGGGTTCGGGATTGAGCCTCCTTCCGCAAACCGTCCAGATAGTCGCTCCACCATTGCGCCATTTTCAAGCGTTCTTTCCAGTGGGCGCCGCGATGATAGGCCGCGCGAACCTTGTCGCTATCGCCATGGGCCAGCGCCCGCTCGATTGCATCGGGCGACCATAACCCGGATTCATTGAGCAGCGTGCTTGCCATCGCCCTGAAGCCATGCCCCGTCATTTCATCACTTGAATAGCCGAGCCGACGCAGCGCGGCATTGAGCGTGTTATCCGACATCGGGCGCTTCCGGGTGCGGATCGAGGGAAACGCATAGCCGCTCGTCCCTGAAAGCGATTGCAGCAACCTAAACAGTTCGACCGCCTGGCCCGACAGCGGAACGTGGTGCGGCTTCCGCATCTTTGTCTTTTCCGCGGGGATGGTCCACAATGCGGACGCAAGGTCGATTTCTCCCCATTGAGCTTGGCGCAATTCGCCAGGACGAACAAAGACATGCGGCGAAATCTGCAATGCGAGCTTGGTGACGCCATGACCGTCGTAGCCGTCGATCGCGACAAGCAGTTCGCCGGCTTTAGCGGGTTCGGTGATCGCGCCATAGTGCGTCACCTTCGGTGAAATAAGCGCGCCTCGCAAATCCCGCGTCGGGTCAGAGGTCAGACGCACCGTGGCGACCGCATAACGAAACACGCTGCTGGCAAGTTGCAGCGTCCGCCGCGCGCTTTCGAGATTTCCCTTGTCCTCGATTTTGCGCACGGCGGCGAGAACGTCCGCAGGTCCGATTTCAGCGACCGGAACGCGGCCGATCGAAATGGCGAGCTGCGAAAGCAGGTACTCGCTTCGCGTCGCGGTGGAAGTTGCCCATGCCTTCTCACCGTCACGCCGCCGCTTGCGGCAATATTCTTCGGCGATTGCGCCGAAGGTATTGTTCGCTTCGATTCGCGAGCGCGTCTTTTCGCGTTGCTTTTCGAGTGAGGGGTCTTTGCCATCCGCGAGCAACCTGCGCGCCTGGTCGCGGCGGCGGCGCGCGTCGCTCAAGCTCACATCCGGATAAACGCCTAGCGCAAACTTCTTCTCGCGACCGTTGATACGATATTTGAGTCGCCACAATTTTCCGCCGCCCGGCTGAACCAGCAGAAACAGTCCAAGCGAATCACCCATCTTGAAGGGCTTCTCGCGCGGCTTAGCGTTGCGGATGACGACATCAGAAAGTGGCATTATTTCATGGGCCTTTCCACCAAGTGGCCCCCACGGTGGGGGCCACTCGAATTCGTCCCCGATGGCGAGGCCCCCTAAGTGGCCCCCAGACATGCTCGGCTGCCACCGGATAACGCCGGATGCCATCGGAAAAAGAAAGGCAATATACCGCAGTTTTCTGCGGTTTTCAAAGACAATGTCGGACGATGTCGGATGAAATCTTGGAGCGGGTAGCGGGAATCGAACCCGCCTAGCTAGCTTGGAAGGCTAGAGCATTACCACTATGCTATACCCCGCATCTCCAAGGTCGGCGGCGATTGCCAGTTTGCCCGCGCGGCGTCAAGCGCGGCCTTGCGCCGGACATTGAGAACATTTCGGCAACATGCTAAGCCGACGGCGTGGAAGACGGCGAAGACCCAGTTTCCGACGGCGCACCGGACCCGCTCGTCCGCAAGATCATCCATGTCGACATGGATGCCTTTTACGCGTCGGTCGAACAGCGCGACGATCCCGCGCTGCGCGGCAAGCCCGTCGCGGTCGGCGGCTCGTCGCGGCGCGGCGTGGTCGCCGCTGCCAGCTATGAGGCGCGCAAGTTCGGCGTGCGCTCGGCGATGCCGAGCATCACCGCGAAGCGCCAGTGCCCCGGCCTGATCTTCGTGCCGCCGCGGTTCGAGGTTTATCGCGACATCTCGCACCAGATCCGGGCGATCTTTCGCGACTATGCGGACGAGGTCGAGCCGCTGTCGCTCGACGAAGCCTATCTCGACGTCAGCCGCGACAAGGCCGGGCTCGGCAGCGCGACCGCGACGGCCAAGCTGATCCGCCGCCGCATCCGTGCGGAAACCGGCCTCACCGCCTCGGCGGGCGTCTCGTACAACAAGTTCATCGCCAAGCTCGCGTCGGATCAGAACAAGCCCGACGGGATCACTATCATCCCGCCGGGCAGGGGCGCGGCCTTCGTGCAGACGCTGTCGATCCGCCGCTTTCACGGCATCGGCCCGGTGACCGCAGCGAAGATGGAGGGGCTTGGCGTCTTCTCGGGCGCCGACCTCGCCGCGAAGGACATGGCCTGGCTCGGCGAGCATTTCGGCAACAGCGCCGAATGGCTCCACAATCTGGCGCAGGGGATCGATCATCGGCGGGTCAAGTCGAACCGGCCGCTCAAATCGCTGGGCGGTGAGCGTACCTTTTTCAACGACCTGATCACCGACACCGAAATCCGCGAGGCGCTGGCGCATGTCTGTACCGTCGTTTGGGACCGCGCGGCCAAGAAAGGCGCGCGCGGGCGGACGGTGACGCTGAAGCTGCGCTACGCCGATTTCCAGACGATCACGCGGGCCAGAACCGTTTCCCACCCCATCCTCGGCGGGACGAGCCTCCTTGCTGCGGGCGAAGCGATCCTTGCTCCCCTGCTCCCGACCGAACAGGGCATTCGCCTGCTCGGCATCACGCTCAGCAAGTTCGAGGGCGAGGAAGACGAGGATGAAAGCGGCGGCGCGGCGCCCGCCGACCTGCTCAGCCTTATTTGACCGCCAATGCCGGAATAGCGCGCGCCAGGGCCGTCCGCATTTTCGGCGACAATGCGCTCAAATCGCAGCGGATGAGCGTGTCGTCCATCACCTGGATGCCTTCGGGACCCGGGGCGCCGGTGCGAAACAGCATGCGGTTCGGCGCGAGCGGCTTGACCTGGAAATAGCCCGCGCCGTCATAGCCGCCGAACTGCATATAAGTGAAGCCGCCCGCCACCGGCCGCGTCCGCGTGATCGGCTCCAACTCGACCGCCGGGCCCATGCCGGCGTTCGGCCCGTAAAAATAGACGGCCCCCCATCGCTTGCCGTCGAAGGCATAGCCGTTGGTCGCCGCCGCGCATTTATCCGTGGCGCTGATCCAGAAGCCCTTGGCGATCGGCATGCTGATCGTCTGCGCCGCCGCCGGCGTGCTGCTCGCGATGGCCGCGAGCGCCCATATCCATCCGCGCATCGATACCCCCACCTTTGCCGCTGTTGACGTCATGGTGGCGGAGTTGCCCGACAGGATCAACCCGCGTCGGCGAACACGCGCTCTTTCGTCGCGGTGAAGCGGATCGCGGGGTGGCGCTGCGTCACATAGCCGACTTCCCACGCGTCCTTCGCCATGAAGACCGGGGCGCCGTCGCGGTCGGTCGCGGACGCGCCCCGGTGATCGGCTTGGAACGCCTTGAGCGCTGCCGCATCGTCGCTGGCGATCCAGCGCGCGGTGTCCCACGGCGACGCCTCGAGCTTCGCCTCGACCTTATATTCGGCTTCGAGACGGCTGATCAGCACTTCAAGCTGCAACTGGCCGACGACGCCGACGATCATGTTCGATCCGATTTCCGGATAGAAGACCTGGATGATCCCCTCTTCGGCCATGTCGTCGAGCGCCTTGCGCAGCTGCTTCGTCTTGGTCGGATCGACGAGCGCGACGCGGCGAAGAATTTCGGGGGCGAAGTTCGGCAAGCCGGTGATCGTGATGTCCGTGCGCTCCGACAAGGTATCGCCGACGCGCAGCGTGCCGTGGTTCGGAATGCCGATGATGTCGCCGGGATAGGCTTCCTCGGCCATTTCGCGGTCCTGTGCGAGGAACAGCATCGGGCGGCTGATCGCGATCGCCTTGCCCGTCCCGCCCTGCATCAGCCGCATCCCGCGCTCGAACTTGCCCGAGCAGAGACGCATGAAGGCGATGCGGTCGCGGTGCGCGGGGTTCATGTTCGCCTGCACCTTGAAGACGAAGCCCGTGACGGCCTCGTCATCGGGCTGGACCGGTGCGGGCTCTGCGGGCTGCGCGCCCGGCCCGGGGGCGTGGTTCGCCAGCGCGTTCAGCAGATCGACGACCCCGAATTCCTTCAGCGCCGATCCGAAATAGACCGGCGTCAGGTCGCCGTTCCGATAGGCCGCGGCGTCGAAGGGCGCATAACAGGCCGACGCCAGCTCCGTCTCTTCCTTGAGATGCGCGAGCGCATCGGCGCTGAGCCGCGCCGCGAGCGCATCGTCGTCGAGCCCCGACACGTCGAAGCGGTCGCCCTCGTACATGCGCGACGCATCGCCGCCCGGCTTCATGATCGCGGGGTCGACGAGATCGTAGATCCCCTCGAACTGTCCGCCCATACCTGCCGGCCAGTTCATCGGACACACGTCGAGTGCCAGCCGGTCGGCAACCTCGTCGAGCAGTTCGAACGGCGGCAACCCCTCACGGTCGACCTTGTTGACGAAGGTGATGAT
>JACDQN010000440.1 GCA_015657575.1 Sphingopyxis sp. | reverse complement strand
GTTCGCCAAGGCGGGTATCGCCGCGGAGTAAGAACCACCCCTCCCCTTCCAGGGAGGGCGAGGCGAGACTTGCGATCCTGAGCCTGTCGAAGGCACCGTTAGTCGCAGCGGGGTGGGCCAGACCACTGACGCAACCCGCGCAGGAAAAAGTCAAAGGCCACCCGAATGACCGACAAGAAAAAACTGAAACTGCTGATCCTCAGCCAGCCCCAGCGCGCCACGCTGGAAGGCCTGTCCAACCGCCGCCCGCAACTCCCCAGCGACCCCGTCCGCGACGAACTCGTCGCGCTGGGTCTGGTCGTGCAGCAAGGCGCAAAATGGGCGCTGACCCCGACGGGCAAGAAGGTGCTGGCGGCAAGCTCGAACCGGCGGAATGCTGGGGGGTTTTCGGTTTGAGTACCACGCAACGTCAACCGAATATGTTGCACAAAACCGGAACATCTGCCATAGAACGGATGTGGAACACGTCACGAGTCTGGAAAACTCAGAACCTCGCTTTTCTGTCCTTTGCGAGGATGTAGCTGTGCATGATGTTAGGTCGATTGCCAATGCCGTTCTGGATCGAGCGCAAAAACAAGGCGTCGCCATAACCAACATGGCGCTCAACAAAATTGTGTATTTTGTCCATTGCGATTATCTAATCGAGCGTAACGACCCACTAGTCGGCGCAAAAATCGAAGCTTGGCAACATGGGCCGGTATTTCGTGAAATATATCATGCCTTCAAGAGATGGGGCGATCAGCCCATAAAATCTCGAGCACTCAAGGTAGATGTAGAAACCGGTGATGCGAATATCGCTGCACTTGATCTAGGTGACAACGAACTCGGATACCTCTCTGGCCTTATCGATCGCTACCTGCGATTTTCAGCAGCCCAGCTTCGAGCAATTTCTCATACAGAAGGTGGCCCTTGGCATTTTGTATGGGCTCATGATGGTGAAGCTAATCCTGGAATGAGAATTACAAACGAATTAATAAAAGAGCTCTATTCCCCTGGAGTTTTGCAATGACAGATTATTCAAATCCGCTGTTCCGGAAACTTGACCGCATTCCCGGCGCTCCGAATTTTGTCAGGTATAACTTCGAAGACTTAGCCAAGACGTTGAAAGCATACGTAGGATTCGCAAAAGGAATGCCTACGATCTCATACGCGCAGGGCCTTATCATAGTAAAAGACCTCGTTCTTGGGATAACAGGTATCGATCAAGCAAAAATTGCAGCCCGAAGGATGAAAGACTCTCCTTCTAGGGCTGCGATCATCGATTTTATCGATGCCTTTTGCGATTATGCCGCGGAAAGAAATTATCAGGCGACGCCTAGCTACAGTGATTTTGTTACTCACTTTGCTATCGCTCGTGACTTGTTCATTCCGGTAAAACCGACTCTGATCGCTCGCGAAAGCGGCCAACTGAAGCCGATCTTCGTTTTTGGCTGGAAGAGCGTTCCTTTGACTATCTTTCAGCGCCGGTTGCTCATGACCATTTTGGAAGACGCCATCTTCTCGCTCACTGACTTCGAAGATTCTGACGCAGAAATTGTGTTTCTGCCCGAAGCGGATGGAGTGAGATCGCCCGAAATTTGGCATCGTGGCGACTATGAATTGCTGTCAGATGGCGAATTACGCAATCAGTTAGAAATCTTCTTGGCTGCTAGAAGCTCGGCCTATCCAATCATCGCAGAATGGCTTGCGAAGAAAAAGAAGCCGGAGGCAGCAATTGTCGACAGGCACGATGATCCCGCTCAAATTCCTCTACATCTTCCCATGCCCGGCGATAGGCGGGGATGATTTCTCGTGCGTTGAGATGTGGTTCCCTCAATGCACCGTGACCGGCTCCATCCGACCACCCACGAATTACGGTGACAGAATTACGAGAATTACGGTGACAGTTTACTAAATCCCGAATTGCCTCATGCCGCATGGATGCCGGATAAAGTCCGGCATGACGACCCAAAGAAAAGCGTCCATTCTAACTCAATCTCGTCACCCGCGGACGGGGCCCGTGACTCGTCCGCCTTGATCCGGGGTCCATCGCCGCCCTAGCCTCCACCCTATGCACGCCGACTTCCAGCCCTGCGCCTACATCATGGCAAGCGCGCGGCACGGCACGCTCTACACCGGCGTGACCTCGCACCTGATCCAGCGCATCTACCAGCATCGCGACGGCAGTTTCGGCGGCTTCACCGACCGTTATCGGGTGAAACTACTCGTCTGGTGCGAGCACGCCGGCACGATGCACGCCGCGATCACGCGCGAGAAGCAGATCAAGAATTGGCAGCGCAAGTGGAAGATCGAACTGATTGAGGCGGCGAACCCGGAGTGGCGGGATTTGGCGGAGGAATTGGGGCTGCCGCCGCTGGGCGGGTAAGCGCCACCTTCGCTACCATCATCATCCCGGACTTGATCCGGGATCCATAACCGCGGCCGAAGCATCCGACCCGGATCAGTCGGGGTGATGAAAAGGAAACGCCCCCCAAATCCTATTTCGCACACCCCACCCCAAAACCCCCTTTCCTACATTATCCCGCCATGCTCCAAGCTGGCAGATGAGCCACATCACCCCCATCCCCTCGCCCGATCCCGCCACCGAAACCGCGCTCGACGCGCACGGCCACGACCCCGCTGCCTATGACTGGGTGCCGGTGCTGAAAAAGCGCCGCAAGGACGGCTGGTCGCCCGACAAGCAGCGCGCCTTTATCGAGACGCTGGCCGACTGCGGCTCGGTGATCACCGCGGCGCAGAGCGTCGGCATGTCCGAATCCTCCGCCTATCGCCTGCGCCGCTCGCCCGGCGCCGAAGCGTTCGACCGCGCCTGGTCCGCGGCGATCGAGGCGGCGTCGAAGAAATTGCTCGACGCCGCCTTCGAACGCGCGCTCGTCGGCACCGACGAACCGGTGTTCGACCGCGAGGGCCACCGCGTCGGCCGCCGCTTCCGCCAGAGCGACAGGTTGCTGATGTTCCTGCTGCGCGTTTATGGCCCGGACTGTTTCCGCGCCACGGCCGCCCCGCGATCCGACCGCGCGCCCGCCGCCCCTCCGGTCGCCGAGGCGCTGGCGCATCTTCACCCCGCCCCGCCGGCTGCGCCCGCCGCGCTGATGGCTCCCGACGACCTCGCGGCCGCGCTTCAGGTCGCCGATCTGTGCGACGGCGAGCTGCCGCACTGGCATCGCCGACCCCCCGGCAGAGCCCGACCCGGTGCCCGCGGGCCCGCCCGCCCCCTGGGACCGCGACGAGGCTGAACTTTCCTGAACTTTGGCCCTGATTTTGGCCTCGCACTTTGACAGCACGGGCCCGCCATGGGGCTGAACTTCACTGAACTTCGGCAAGCGGCGGCCCGGCCCCGGCGTTCAGTTCACCGTCACCCCGCCCGGTACCGCGCGCATGCCCGTCGCGGCGAACAGCACCCCGCCGCGCACCGCCTCGACCGAACCGTCGAGCAACGGCAGCGGCACCAGCGCGCGCGTCACCTCGCTGTCGTCGTCGACGACCAGCCGCAGCGTCGGTACGCCGAGCGCGCCGCGCTCGGTCACCACGTCGCGGATCGCCTCGAGCGGCCAGGACAGGCTGCCGCCGCGATAGAGCCGCACGCCGTCGTGGAACAGATAGGCGCCCCGCCGGCGCCACAGCCGCAGGCAGGTCCAGAAGCCAAAGGCCGCGGCGATCATCCCCGCGGTTGCCACCGCATCGCCGAACAGCACCGCCCGCAGCATCTCCACCGCGCCGTCGGCGCGTACCGGCCACGCCTGCATCCCTGCGAGCGCGGCGAACGCCAGCGCGCCGACCATCTGCCCCGCCAGCAGCGGCTTCGGCTTCAGCCGCGCCAGCACCATGATCCTTCGGTCCGGCCCCCGCGCCGCATGCATCGTCATCGCGCACAGATAGAGGCGGAGGCGGCGCGGCGCCACCCATTGCTGTTTTCCTCTCGCGCAGCCGGAGGAAGAAACGCCGCACGCAGCCTTTGCCCGCCCCGTCCGTTGATCATTCTGTCAACCCCGAAGCGAGCGACGCAGGAGACACATCATGGAATGGACCCTCATCACCATCCTGGGGCCGATCCTGTTCGCGGTCGTGCTCGTCTGGGCGATGCTCAACAACCGCCGCAGCCGCGCCGAGAAACAGCGAACCGAAGACGCGACGCGTATCCGCCGCGAACAGGAGGATCGCGACCAGAAAGCGCGTGAAATCGCGGACGGTCCCGCCTGAACCGGCGCACGCACGTGCCTCGGCGGGGTCAAGCGCCTTTGCGGCGCGGCGAACCGCCGCCCGCCTCGGCGTCCCGATGCTATGCTCGCGTTCGGAAAGGAGATATCCGATGCAAGCCGTAACCGAAGACGACCGCCGCAAGGAAGTCCGCAGCCTCCTCGACCGGATTCAGGCGCATCCCGAGCGCGACTGGACCGCAGCGCGTCAGCGCCTCGCCACGCTGCGCAAGCTTATCGGCAGGTCCAAGGCGCCGAAGCCGTACTGACCCTGCCGCCGCCGTCTCCCGCCGCATCGTTCGTCGCGCATCCGATACAGCCCGTCGCCCGCCACGCAACGTCGGGCGCGGTCGCCGGTTCACCCGATGGAAGACAGCCCGCTGCGGCTGCCGCGTCAGGAGATACCCCATGCACAAGGCTTTCGCTTCGCTCGCCGCCGGCGCCGCGCTTCTCGCCGCGCCCGCCGCTTTCGCCCAGATCGGCGCCGATGGCGTCGCTGAGGTCAATCTGGTCGGGCAGGTCGGCGCCAAGCCCGGCGACGCCGTCGGCAAGCTGACAGAGCCGGTCACCGACCAGGTCGGCAAGACCGTCGAAAGCGCCGACACGACGGTCAACGACGCCGCCGACGCGACCAAGCTTACTATAGCGACCCGTGAACAGGTCCGCGCCGGCGCACAGATCAGCGACGCAAGCGGCAATAGCGTCGGCACGGTGCAGAGCGTCGATAGCGACAATGCGGTCGTGGTCGATGGCGGCAAGCTCTACAATGTGCCGCTGTCCTCGCTCTACACCCACGCCGGCAACGCCGCGCACAGGCTCATCACCAAATTGCCGCGCGCCGAAATCAAGGCGCGTGTGCAGGGCGGCGCCGCGGTCGATAGCCGCTGACGCCGCTGACGGCCGCCAGCCGGCCGATGGATGGAGCCGGGGTTCCCCCCTCCCCCGGCTCCATCCGTTCTATCCCGATCCCGGAAACGCCTGTCCCACCTTGACGTCGATCGTCGGATCGCGCCCGGTGGGAATGACGGTGCGGCCGAACCAGACGAAGCGCGCCGTCGCCTCCGTCAGATCGTTATCGTAATGATCCGCCGCCGCCCCCCGGTCATACCCCATCCAGCCCAGCGTCGCCGGGAAGATCTGGCTGGCCGAATGACCGCTGCGCGGCGCAACCGCGTAACGCACCGTTTCTTCGGGCGACAGAAAGGCGAGCAAGGGCACGCGAAACTCGTCCGGACGCGCCTCGCGGCTGCAATGCGGCAGCGCACCGGGAGTCAGGTTCTGGCCATGATCGGACGTATAGACGACCGCCACCGCGTCGCGGTCGACTCCATCCAGCAGCCGCGCGAAAAAGTCGCGCTTCGACCAACTCAGCGCCGTGTCATATTGCAGCGCGACCGGACTGTTCGCGGGGATCGCGCCTTTCGGATAATGGTCGCGATACTGGAAATGCACCCCGCGCAGCACGGCATAGGTGAAGCTCCGCCCCGCTCCCTTCATCCGCGCGTTCAGCGCGTCGGCGATCTTCAGGTCGGTGTCGATGCCGCCCGCCATCGCGCGATAGTCGTCGATCAGCGCATGCTCGGGCGGCAGCATCAGATTCTGCGGCGCGCCCGCCGTCTGGCCGTCGATCTTCGCGGTGCGATAGCCCGCCGCCTTGGCATAGGCCCAGATCGACGGCGTCGCGCGGAGGTCGGTCGTGGACGACACACGGCGCACGTCGACGCCCGACCGCAGCGCGACCTGTGCCGGCGCGCTGCAATGGCCGAGCGCTGCCGCGATACCGAAATCGAGATGCGGCACGTCGGCGATCCGCGGCGCGATCAGCCGCGCGAAGGGCGCTTCGGCGACGCTTTCGTCGATCACCCAGACGATGTGCCGCGGGCTCTTCGCTGGCGCGTCGCGGGTGATCGCCACCGCGGTGCGCGCAGGCGGCGGCGGCGAGCGCAGCAGATCCCAGCTCAACCCGTAAAGGCTGCGCTCCGCGCCTTCGGGCGACACGGGCGCAAGGCGATACAACAGGCTCGGCGCCGCGAGCAGCGCCAGCAGCGCGGCCGCGATGGCGGGGCTCCACGGCATCGGCAGCGCGCGCCGCGCCAGCCTTCGCGCGACGGCAAACAGCGCCAGCGCCGCCGCGACCTGCGCTCCGACAAACAAAAAATCGCCGCCGAATTCGCCCGCCGCATTGCCCGCCTGCCGCACTTCGGCGATCATCCATGCCAGCGATCCGCCGTCGACCAGCTCGTCGACGATCTGCGCATATCCCAGATTGACGAGGATCGATGCGCCCGCAAGCGCCAGCAGACCTACTGCCCAGCGCCGCGGCAACAGGATCAGCGCCGCGAGCAGGACCAACGCCTGAAAGCCGAGAAACAGCGTCGAGACCGCGGCGCTACGACCGTCTCCGGCAGCCAATCGATACGCGACGCCGTGCACCAGCTGGAACCGGTTGGCGATGCCATAGCCGACCGCGAACAGGAGCAGCGCCATGGCGATCGACGCCCACCATGGGCCGCCCAACCATCGGCTCCGTCCGGCGCCTTTCCTGTCTTCCCGATCAATCATCGCAATGACCCTAAGGCCAACGCCTTGAAAAATCACAAATGTGCCTGACCCCAAAAGAAAATGGCCCGCCCCAGGGGATAGGGCGAGCCAGTTTCATGCCAAGGCGCCGGATTGCGCCCCAGCCCTCTCTGTTTCGAAATTCGCTTATTCGGCCTCTTCGAACAGGTCGATCGCGTTGGCGGCGTTGGCGGACAAGCGCACCGTGTCGCCTTCGACGGTGGCGACCAGCCCGGCGGGCAGATAATGATGCTTGCCGTCGACGCTGTCGGCCTTGGTCAGCTTGATACGCTCGCCGTCAAGATGATCGACCGTCCCGATATGCACCCCGTCGGCGCCGACGACGGTCATATCTTCCTTGATCGCGCTATGGTCATGCTCGGCCATGGTCATGTCTCCTTGCTGCGCCGTAGGGAGGGACTCGTCGGGGAGGCGCTGCATCGATCATACGCCCGAGGTGTGCCTTCGATCCAGCGCGTTCGACGACCTGCCCGAAAGCCGCGCCGGCTTTCCAACCGGGCACAACGGGGCTAATCAGTCCTCATGCGGATGCTTCTCCCCCTCGCCGCGCTCGCGCTGCTCGCGGCCCCGCTCCCCGCCGCCGCCTGCTCGGTCGCCGCGGGCTATCGCGTCCCCACCAATCTCGAACTGGTCGAGGCTGCCGACCTCATCCTGCTCGCTACCGTATCTCCGGCCGATTTTGCGCCGGAAGGCGCCGGCGACGGGCAGTTCGAGATTCAGCCCCTCGCCGCGCTCAAGGGCACAATGCCCGCCGAACCCTTCGCGATGGCCGGGATGATCGACGCCGACGCGCTCCTCAGCAATCCCTACGAACTCAAGGACGCGCATCCGCAGAGTCTCGCTGGTGCCTGCAACCGCTATGCCTTCTCGCGCGGATCGCGCGTGCTGTTCTTCCTCAGATGGGAAGGCGACCATTGGCGCCCCGCCGGAGGACCGTTCAGCCGCTGGGCCGAAGATGTGCTGACCGACGAAGCGCCGTGGCTGCAAGTCGTTCGCCTCTATGCCGAAGCCGCCGGGCTGCCGCCGGGGGAGCGCACCGCCTATCTTTCGGCGCGCCGCGGCGAATATGGCGCGGAGGAGAGTGATCCGGTCGCACAATTGATCGCCGCCGACATCGCGCGCCAGCTCGCGGGCCCCAACGCGCCGATCAAGGGCGAACTTCCACCCCTGCCCGAGGAGGCGGACGGACATCGCTCGATGGAGGAAGCAGCCGAAGGCGCCGATCACGCTGCCGAATCGGCCGAACGCGCGGCCGCCGCCGCCGAAGCTGCGGCGCGCGAGGCCGGGGCCTTGCCGCGCTGACGCGTCAGCACCAGGGGCGCCGCTGTCCTTCCCACGGCCGCGCCAGCCCGTCGGCGACCAGCACCGACCCGACGCTCGTTCCACCGCGCGTCACGATGCGCAGCTTGCGGCCATAGCGATCCGCATCCCGATCGGCGCTTTTCAGGCTGAAGGCGCCGGCGTTCAGCCAATTCTGCAACCGATCCGTCGCCGCCGCGCCGAGTGCCGCCTCCTCGGCGCAGCGCGCCGGGTGCGTTTCGGGAGTATCGATATCGGCGATGCGATATTTTTCCCCCGCGAACCAGAACGTGTCGCCATCGACGACGCAATTGGTGCCGCCACCGCTGTGGCAAAAGCCAAAGCGCGCTTCCAGCCGGTCGG
>JACDQN010000439.1 GCA_015657575.1 Sphingopyxis sp. | reverse complement strand
GGAGAGGGGAGGCGTTCCACGCCCCTCTCGACTCCGGCTAGCCGGTGAACCGGCAAGCCTGCGTATCTCTCCCCTGAAGGGGAGAGAGCGGTTGAGCCAACGGCGGAAACCGCCCGATACCCGTCGGCCGATCCTTGCGTTTGCAAAAGACATCATCGTCTTTTTTGGACTCGAACCGCGTTCAGGGTTCGACGGGAATGCCTGCCAGCTGTTTTGCGGTGCGAATCGTCAGCGACGTTTTCACGCTGGTGACATTGGGCGCCGAGGTCAGATGCGCGGTGAGGAAGGATTGAAAGCTCTGCAGATCGCGCGCGACCACCTTCAGCAGAAAGTCGATCTCGCCGTTCAGCATATAGCATTCGCGTACTTCGGGCAGCTGTCCGACATAATCCTCAAAGGCTTTCAGATCGGATTCGGCCTGGCTGCGCAGGCTGACCATCGCAAAGACGGTAATCCCATAGCCGAGCTTCGCCGCGTCGAGGTCGGCGTGATAGGACCGGATAACTCCCGATTCTTCCAAAGCACGGACACGGCGCAGGCAGGGCGGGGCGGTAAGACCCACCATCTGTGCCAGTTCGACATTCGTCATCCGCCCGTTTTTCTGCAATTCGCCTAGGATCTGCAAATCGATCTGATCGAATTTTTGGGTCGCCATCGTTGAAACATCCGCTTTCTTAAACTGCAGAGACCATAATATTATTTCAGGCGAATGCAATTGTCCCACAATGCGACGCGCTTGGTTAAGACACTTTCGTGACCGCGGGATTCACGCTAGCCGCTAATCTTACGCTAACCAACGACAAGGGTGTGGGGCCAGGCTCGCGTGACTGCTGACTCGATGATCGCGACCATCTTGCGCCAGGCGCCGGCGGATCGCCGTGCGAGCATCGCCGCGTGGCGGCAGCTCACCGATATTCTGGCGCAGCGCGGCAATCAACTGGACGATGACGATATTCGTCGCAGCCTTCATGCGCTCGCCGTCCTGCGCCCGCAGGTGCCCGAACAGGTTCGCCGCGATTGTGCGCAAGCGGTCGCCCGCCACGGCCGTTTTGCGCCGCTCGTCGCCTTCTACGCCAATGACGTTCCTGCCGTTTCGGCGATGATGCTCCGCTATGCCCGTCTGGCCGAGGCCGATTGGCTCGCGCTGCTCCCCGCGACCGGCGCCATGGCGCGCTCGGTGCTCGCCGGACGCAACGACCTTCCCGTCGGTGTACGCCGCGCACTCGAAAGCCTGGGAGCGGCTTCGGTGGCCTTGCCGCAGCCCGAACCGGCGATTGCGGCCGCGCCAGCCGCAGCCGCAGCCACGGTCGCGGCGCCGGTACCCGCAGCCGAGACCGCCCCCAGCCAGATCAGCGAACTCGTCCGCCGCATCGACAAATATCAGTCGAGCAAGGCGCAGGAGGCGCGTCCCCGCCCGGCGCGGCCGAGCTTCATGTTCGAAACCGGCGCCGACGGCGTCATCCACTGGGTCGACGGCATCACGCGCGGAGCCGCGATCGGCCTGTCGATCGCCGAGGTCGCGATCGGCGGCGAACCCGGCACCGATGGTGCGGCGGCGGGCGCCTTCCGTCAGCGCGCCGAAATGATCAATGCGCGCATGATCCTCGAAGGGACGCCCGCCGAATCGGGCGAATGGCGTTTCTCGGCGCTGCCCTGGTTCGATCCCGCGACCGGCCAGTTCCGCGGCTATCGCGGCAGCGCGCGGCGGCCGCTGCGCAACGAGACGCCCTATGGCCGCCCCCCCGGCGCCCGACGCGGGCGATTCGATCCGCCAGTTGATCCACGAATTGCGCAGCCCGCTCAACGCGATCTCGGGATTTGCCCAGATTATTTCGGGTCAGATGTTCGGGCCGGTCAGCCAATCCTATCGGACGATGGCCGAAACGATCATCGCCGACGCGGCGGCGGTGCAGACGATCATCGACGATCTGGAGACCGCGGCGCGGGCGGAAACCGCCCCGGTCGAAACCGACGTCCACGAGATCGTCGACATCGACCTCGCGCTGCGTCAGGTCGAAGGCGATCTGGCGCCGCTGCTCGCCGATCAGCGCGTCGATCTCAGCATTTCGCGTGTCGGCGGCCCGTTCGTCGCGCGCGCGCCCGACGCCAATTCGCGCCGCATGGTGGGGCGCCTCCTCACCGCGCTGATCGATGTATCCGAACCGGGGACGATATTGGTCGGGCAACTGGTCACCGAGCCCGCCCACGACGACATGCTGCAGCTGCGCGTCGTCCGCCCGGTCCCCATTCGCTTCGCGACCGCCGCGGACCTGCTGGATCCCGGTTTCAGCCCCGAAGGCGAAGCCCCCGGCGCGGCGATTCTCAGCCTCGGTTTCTCGCTGCGGCTCGTCGACAGCCTCGCGCGCGCCGCCGGGGGACGTCTCGATATCGGGCATAACGCCTTGACCTTGCACCTGCCCTCCGCCAACCCAAGGGCCGAAGCGGAGCTCAGCGCACAGCAGGGCGAGTAGGGGCGGCAGGGCAGCTGCCTTGGCAATGGGGAATTTGGTGCAGGCTGCGGGCAATCTTTTCGCATATCCGCCCGCTTCGGACCTGATCACCCTGTCCGGCGACGAAAGCCCGCGCTTCTGGGTGACGATCGACACCGAGGAAGACTTCGACTGGTCCGCACCGTTCAAGCGCGCCGGATACCGGCTCGATTCGGTCCCCGCGCTCGCCGACTGCCAGGGGTATTTCGAGCGCGCCGGGGTTCGGCCCACCTATCTCGTCGACTGGCCGATCGTCGGCGACGACCGCGCCGTCGCCATTCTCGGCGAAGCGCAGCGCGCGGGGCGATGCGAAGTTGGTGCGCAACTTCACCCCTGGGTAACCCCCCCCCCACGAAGAACGCGTCGGTACGCGCAACAGCTACACCGGAAACCTGCCGGCGCATCTGCAGCGCGCCAAGATGCGGACGCTGCGCGACGCGATTGCGGATCGGTTCGGATCCGCTCCGACCGTCTATCGCGCCGGGCGCTACGGGCTGGGCCCCGAAAGCGCGACGATGCTGACCGAGCTAGGTTTTCGCTGCGACACGTCGGTTCGGGCGGGCTTCGACTATCGGGCGGGATATGGTCCCGATTATCGCGGCGCGCCGCTCCATCCCTGGTGGACGACGACCATCAACGGCTCGCTGCTCGAAGTGCCGGTCACCACGATCTTCCGCGGCATGCTCGGTGCTGCGGGCCCGCACGTCTATCACTCGATCGCGCGCAACGGCCGCTATGTCGCCGCCGCGCTGTCGCGCCTTGGTCTGGTCGAGCGCATCGCGCTGACGCCTGAGGGGATTCCCGCCGACCGCGCCTGCCACGCCATCGATATCGCGATCGAGCAGCGGTTGCCCATCCTCAACTTCTCCTTCCATTCGCCTTCGCTGCGTCCGGGCAACACGCCCTATGTCCGCAGCATCGCTGATCTCGATCTTTTCTACCGCTGGTGGGACGCGGTCCTCGACCATCTGGCGCGCGCGGCGTTGCATCGACGACCACGGCGGACATATTGGCGATGGCGGAAACCAGGGCGCACTGATGCCGCTTGCCAATCCGCGTGGCGCTCCGCTATCGCGCGGCTATCCCTCGCCGGATAAAGGGAGGGGCCTGTAGCTCAACGGTTAGAGCTGGCCGCTCATAACGGCTAGGTTGCGGGTTCGAGTCCTGCCGGGCCCACCATCTTTTGCGGGGATCAGGGTTTGCCGCTCGTCCCCGACTGTCGCCGCGCCAGCGTCTCGGCGCGCAGCAGCTGGGTGCGCGTCTCGATTTCGCGCCGTTCGGGATCGGACAGCCCGTCGCGGCCGTAGCGCTGGGCCAGCGTGCCAATCTGGCGCGCTTCGCGCTTCAGCGCGCGCGCCTCGCGCTTCGACAGATTGCCCTCGGCGCGCGCATCGCGGATCAGGTCGCGCGCATCGGCCAGGTCGTGCCCGATCGACGGACTTTGCGGCTGGGTTCCCATGTCGGTGACCCCCGGCATCCGCGTTTCGACGGGCGGGCTGCGCGACACGACCTCGGCCTGCGTCACATGCGGGAGCAATAAAAGCGAGGCGGTGAGGAGCATCGTCATTCTCCGTCGGGATGTGCGGTGATTTTCCCGTCAGGCGTGTGAACGGCAGCTTAATTGCCTTTGCCCTTGCAACCCGCGCGCTTTGCCGGTCCAGTACCGAGTAGAGGAGGAGAGGGGATATGGGAAAAGGACGCACCATCCTGTTTGGCGGGCTCGCCATGGCCGCGGTCGTCGCCGGGGCCGTCGCCATACGTACCGCCAGCTTCACGCCCGCGGGCATCGCCGACGGCAGCGACGTCCGGCTCGCGGCGGTCCCCGCCTATGACCTTGCTGCGGCGGTGCGGCATCTGAGCGCCGCGACGCAGATCCAGACCGTTTCGCATCAGGATGCCGCCGACAATCAGGTCGCCGAATGGGACCGGCTGCACGCCTGGCTGGCGACCACCTATCCGGCAACGCACCGCGCAATGGCGCGCACGATCCTGCCCAACCGGACGCTCATCTATCACTGGCCGGGCAGCGACGCATCGCTCGCGCCGATCATCCTGATGGCGCATCAGGATGTGGTGCCGGTGACGCCGGGAACCGAAGGCGACTGGAAATATCCGCCCTTCGCCGGGACGATTGCCGAACGGGCGGTGTGGGCCGCGGCACGTCGACGACAAGGGATCGCTGATCGGGCTGTTCGAGGCGATCGAGGCATTGGCGGCAAACGGTTTCCAACCGAAGCGCGGCATCTATCTGGTCTCCGGCCATGACGAGGAGGTCGGCGGCACCGGCGCGCGCGCGCGC
>JACDQN010000438.1 GCA_015657575.1 Sphingopyxis sp. | reverse complement strand
CCTGCCGCGCACAACTGGGGGCAGGAGACGACGCGGACGCCGCGGGTGCGGAGGCCCAGCGATTTGAGAATTTCATAGCCGACTCGCACCTCCTCTTCGGGCTCGGCCGAGAGGCTGACGCGGATCGTGTCGCCGATGCCGGCCCAGAGAAGATTGCCGATGCCGAGCGCCGATTTGACGGTGCCGCCGATCGGCCCGCCCGCCTCGGTGATGCCGAGGTGGAGCGGGCAGTCGACCGCGTCGGCGAGCTGCATATAGGAGGCGACCGCGAGGAAGACGTCGCTGGCCTTCACCGCGACCTTATAGTCGTGGAAGTCGTGGTCTTGCAGCAGCTTGATATGGTCGAGCGCACTTTCAACGAGCGCCTCGGGGCACGGCTCGCCATATTTTTCGAGCAGGTCCTTTTCGAGCGACCCGGCGTTGACGCCGATGCGGATCGCGCAACCGTTGGCCTTGGCGGCACGGACGACCTCGCCGACGCGCTCGCTGCTGCCGATGTTGCCGGGGTTGATGCGCAGGCACGCGGCGCCGGCGTCGGCGGCTTCGAGCGCGCGCTTATAGTGAAAATGGATGTCGGCGACGATCGGAATGCGCGCCGCGCGCACGATCTTGCCGAGCGCAGCGGTCGAATCGGTGTCGGGGCACGACACGCGGATCAGGTCGGCGCCGGCTTCCTCGCAGCGGCGGATCTGGTCGATCGTCGCGACCGCGTCGCTGGTCAGCGTGTTGGTCATCGTCTGGACGCTGATCGGCGCGCCGCCGCCGACCGGGACGTTGCCGACCATGATCTGGCGGCTGGTACGCCGCGCTATGTCGCGCCAGGGGCGCAGGCCGGGATTGTGGTCGCTCATCGTCTTGCCTGAGAAGAAGGGGATATGCGCCGCTCTTTACCCATGTGGGCGTCGCTTGGCAAAGCGCAAGCGTACCCGGCTGCATGTGGCGCGAAAGACACATAGGGGCTCATATATGACAGTTTTACGCAAATTTTATTTGTGCATCGCAAAATTATAGGCGACTTTCCGCACGTTCGTCGCACCGAGCCCGAAACAGAGGCGCTGGCACGAACCGCAGGATTGGACATTTGTTTCAATAAGCAGGGGGCTTTCCCATGAAATTTGTTACCAAGGCGTGCTTCGGCATGCTGCTCGCCGCGTCGGCGATGTCGACCCCGGCATTCGCCCAGGAAGAAGAGGCGAGCGGCCCGATTTCGCTGTCGGGCGGCGTCACCGTCGTCAACGACTATCGTTTCCGCGGCGTGTCGCTGTCGAACGAAAAGGCCGCGCTGCAGTCGACGCTGACCGTCAGCCACGAAAGCGGCTTCTATGCCGGTGTCTGGGGCTCGACGCTGCCCGACAGCTTCGCCTACGGCAAATATGAACTCGACGTCTATGGCGGCTTCGCGACCGAAATCGCGCCGGGCACCTCGGTCGATCTCGGCGTGACCTGGTACACCTATCCGGGTCGCCGCGACTTCATCGCCAACACCAACTATCTCGAAGTCATCGGCAAGGTGTCGCACGACATCGGTCCGGTCGGTGCGACCGCGATGGTGGCCTATGCCCCCGACCAGAAGTCGATCGGCGGCGACGACAGCATCTATCTGAACCTCGGCCTCGCTGCCGGCATTCCCGATTCGCCGGTCACGCTGACCGCCGGTCTCGGCTACACCGACGGTGCGTTCGGCGTCCTGTCGGCCGACGGCAACTATCTCGACTGGACGGCGGGCGTGTCCTTCGCCGCCGGCCCGGCAACCTTCGCGATCCAATATGTCGATACCGACATCAAGAAGACCGGCATCAAGGCGGCCGATACGCTGTACGACGCCGGCGTCGTCTTCTCGCTGGGCGTGTCCTTCTAAAGACACGACAAGGGCGCGGCTGCCGCGTCAAGGATATTAAGGCCGCCTTCGAATCAAGGATTCGAAGGCCGGCTTTTTTATGCCTTCCTGAATCGAGCGGCGTAATTTTGTTTCAGTTGAAACCGGATATGCGCAATCGACTGTTGCAAAAAAGTCGCATTGCGACGCTTAACATCATTCCATCGCGTTTTTTATTTGTGCGCCGCAGCAAATTCGGGGAGACAAGGCGCACGCACGGCAGACCGGCTCGCAAAGAGGCTGGCAGGCGCGCGTCAGGCAGGGACGATCCTTACGACCTTTAAAAGGGGATCAACCCATGAAGACTCTCTCCCGTGCATGCTTCGGCATGCTTCTCGCCGCTGCGGCGCTTCCCACCACCGCTTTCGCGCAGGAAGAAGACAGCGACGGCATCACCATCAGCGGCAGCGCAACCGTCGTCAGCGACTATCGCTTCCGCGGTTTCAGCCAGTCGAATGAGGAAGCCGCCATCCAGGGCGGTTTTTCGATCGCACACGACAGCGGCCTGTATGTCGGCACCTGGGGGTCGAGCATCGGCTTCGCCAACGGTACCGAGATCGACGTATTTGCCGGCTATTCGACCGAGATCACATCGGGCTTGACCGCCGACGTCGGCGCGACGCTCTATCTTTATCCGGGCGGCGGCAGCGGCACGTCGGTCATCGAACCCTATTTCTCGCTGAAGGGCGCCGTCGGTCCCGCTTCGGTCAAGGCGGGCGTCGCATGGGCGCCCGGCGGGCAGAATTCGCTCGGTGACGAAAGCGCCATCTATATCTATTCGGACGTCGGCATCCCGCTCGGCGACACGCCTTTCTCGATCAACGGCCATATCGGATATGCCGACAGCGACAGTTTCCTGGGCGGTCCCGATGGCGAAACGATCGACTATTCGATCGGCGTTTCGGCAACCTGGAAAATGCTCACCGCCAGCGTTTCCTATGTGAACACCGACGTGAAAAAGGCGCTGGGCAAGGAAGCCCTGGGTGCCGACGGCGCGGTGCTCTTTTCGCTCGGCGTCGCTTTCTGACGCCGAGGCCGGGGCGGCCTGCTGGGGGAGGCCGCCCCTCCTTTTCGGACAAGCGAAACCCGAAAGCGGCCCGCAAGGCCGCTTTTTTCATGCCCGATCATCTGGTCGCAACGCCGCTTGACGCTGTCGATGAACCGTGCAATTTCATCGATGAGTTGAAGCAGCGGAGTTTTACCCCCCATGTCTCAAGCTTCTCAAAGCGTTTCCGTTTCCCCCGAACAGCCCGCGCGCAGCGACCGAAGTCCCGGCATCAAGCTGGTGATTGCGGTGCTGATCGCCGTCGCGCTGATGGTGCCTTTGCTGATGGTCTATGGTTTGCTCTGGGACCGCCAGCAGCAGGCCGAGGTCGCGCAGGCGTCGATCGGCCAGGGCTGGGGCGGGCAGCAGACGATCGCCGGGCCGGTGATCGTCATCCCCTATCGCGCGACCGACACGACGACGGAAAATGTGAACGGCAAGGATGTGACGCGGACGGTGAATACCATCCGCAACCTCTATCTGTCGCCGCAGACGAACAAGGCCGACATCGTCATCAAGCCCGAAAAGCGGCGCAAGGCGATCTACGAGACCGTCGTTTATGAAAGTCAGATTGCGGGCAGCGCCGATTTCGCGCTGCCCGCCGATATCGCGCGCTTCGGCGTCGCGCGCGAGGCGCTGATGCTCGACCGCGCCGAGGTACGGCTCGGTGTCAGCGATGCGCGCGGTCTCGTCGATGGCAACAGCGTCGCGGTCAACGGCACCCCGCTCGCGCTCCAGCCGGGTAAGGGGCTCGCATCGACGCGCAATTCGGGCACCTTCGCCTTCGTCGACTGGTCGGCCGCGGCGCCGCTGAAGGTCGATTACAAGATCGGCGTGCGCGGGCTTGGCGATTTCAAGCTGATCCCGCGCGGCGTCGATACGCGCTGGACGGTCAAATCGACGTGGCCGAACCCGAGCTTCGGCGGCGATTTCCTGCCCAAGCACAAGATCGGCGCCGACGGCTTCACCGCAACCTATGCAATCCCGAACCTCGCGCTCGGACAGGCGCAGGTGCTGACCGGCGACCTGTCGCCGCCGACCGAAACCGATTACGGCCGCAGCGGCGGCGACCGCTATATGGAACCCGTCGTGGTCGAAGCGGGTGGAACGGCGGCCGAGGACAATAGCACCGGCGGCGTCGCCAAGGCGGTCGCGATCAGCCTGGTCGAGCCGGTCGATCTTTACAGCCAGGTCGATCGCAGCATCAAATATGGCTTCCTGTTCATCGGCTTCACCTTCGTCGCCTTCCTGATGTTCGATGTGATCGCAGGCGCGCGCGTCGCGCCGGCGGAATATCTGCTGACGGGCGTGGCGCTGGTGTTGTTCTTCGTGATGCTGCTGGCGTTCGCCGAGGTGATCGGGTTCATGCCCGCCTATATGGTCGCGTCGGCGGCCATTATCGGCCTGCTCACCTTCTACAGCGCGGCGGTATTGAAGAGTTGGAAGCGCGCGCGCTTCCTCGCGGCGATGCTGATCGGGCTTTATGCCTTGCTCTACACGTTGCTCAACCTCGAAGCCTATGCGCTGCTCATCGGGTCGGTGCTGATGTTCTTCGCCCTTGCCGGGGTGATGTACATGACGCGCAACATCGATTGGGGCGGTCTGGGCAAGAAGGAGGAGGTGGCGGCGGCGGCGTAAGCCGACAATCCTCCCTGTCGAAGCGATGGGGAGGTGCAGCCCGCAGGGCTGACGGAGGGG
>JACDQN010000437.1 GCA_015657575.1 Sphingopyxis sp. | reverse complement strand
TGAACACGTCCTGGTGGGCCTTTTCGACCTCGTCGAACAGCACGACCTGATAGGGCCGGCGCCGCACCGCTTCGGTAAGCGTGCCGCCCTCTTCATAGCCGACATAGCCCGGAGGCGCGCCGACGAGCCGTGCGACGCTGTGCTTTTCCATGAATTCGGACATGTCGATGCGGACCATCGCATTGTCGTCGTCGAACAGGAAGCGCGCGAGCGCCTTGGTGAGCTCGGTCTTGCCGACGCCCGTCGGGCCGAGGAAGAGGAAGCTGCCGAGCGGACGGTTGGGGTCCTGCAGGCCGGCGCGCGCGCGGCGGACGGCGGTCGAGACGGCGCGAACCGCTTCGTCCTGCCCGATGACGCGCTTGCCCAGCGTCTCTTCCATGCCGAGCAATTTCTCGCGCTCGCCTTCCATCATCCGGTCGACGGGGATGCCGGTCCATTTGCTGACCACCGCGGCGATATCGTCGGCGGTGACTTCCTCGCGCAGCATCGCATTGCCCGCCGCGGCCTGCGCCGCCTCGAGCTGCTTTTCGAGGCCGGGGATCGTGCCGTAGCTGAGCTCGCCCGCCCTGGCGAGGTCGCCGGCGCGCTGCGCCTGATCGAGCGCCGAGCGCGCGGCGTCCAGCTCTTCCTTGATCTTCGCCTCGGCGTGGATCTTGTCCTTCTCGGCATGCCATTTCTGGGTGAGCTCGGCCGACTGCTGCTCGAGGTTGGCGAGTTCGCCCTGCAGGGTCGCAAGCCGGTCCTTCGACGCGGCGTCGCTTTCCTTGCCGAGCGCGGCTTCCTCGATCTTCATCTGGATGATGCGGCGGTCGAGACCCTCGATCTCCTCGGGTTTCGATTCGACCTCCATGCGGATGCGGCTCGCGGCCTCGTCCATCAGGTCGATCGCTTTGTCGGGCAGGAAACGGTCGGAGATATAGCGGTTCGACAGCGTCGCGGCGGCGACGATCGCGCCGTCGGTGATCCGCACGCCGTGGTGCAGCTCGTACTTCTCCTTGATGCCGCGCAGGATCGAGATCGAATCCTCGACCGTCGGCTCGCCGACGAAGACGGGCTGGAAGCGCCGCTGCAGCGCGGGGTCCTTTTCGACATGCTTGCGATATTCGTCGAGCGTCGTCGCGCCGATGCAGTGCAGTTCGCCGCGCGCCAACGCGGGCTTCAGCAGGTTCGAGGCGTCCATCGCGCCCTCGCCCTTGCCCGCGCCGACGAGCGTGTGCATCTCGTCGATGAACAGGATGATCTCGCCCTCGGCGGCCTTCACATCGTCGAGCACGCCCTTCAGCCGCTCCTCGAACTCGCCGCGATATTTGGCGCCCGCGATCAGCGCGCCCATGTCGAGCGCAAGCAGACGGCGGTCTTTCAGGCTGTCGGGCACGTCACCGTTGACGATGCGCAGCGCGAGCCCCTCGGCGATCGCGGTCTTGCCGACGCCGGGCTCGCCGATGAGGACAGGGTTGTTCTTGGTCCGGCGCGCGAGAATCTGAACCGTGCGGCGGATTTCCTCGTCGCGGCC
Source organism: Sphingopyxis sp. (assembly GCA_015657575.1). Lineage (GTDB taxonomy): Bacteria > Pseudomonadota > Alphaproteobacteria > Sphingomonadales > Sphingomonadaceae > Sphingopyxis. The sequence continues at coordinate 61 of JACDQN010000437.1, read as the reverse complement.
GATGACCGGGTCGAGCTTGCCTCGCGCGCGCTTCGGTGAGGTCGCGGGCGAATTTTTTAAG
>JACDQN010000436.1 GCA_015657575.1 Sphingopyxis sp. | reverse complement strand
CTTGCGCCGCGCATCGCGCAGCCGTTCGTTGACCGTGTGCACCGACAGCCCCAAGTGGCGCGCCATCGACTTGGCGTCATAGCCGCTGACCAGCAGGCGCAGCGTCTCCTTCTCCTTTTCGGTGAGCGCCTGGATTCCCGCTGTCGTCACTTGGTTCGATCCTTGTCCGTCGGACGATAATCTAGGCCCCGCCCGAAACCCGGTCACCCCCAAATAAATCGTACCTCTTCAAGGGCGCCGGGGGTAAGCTCGCACCATGGCCGCCCCCTATCACCCCCCCGGTCAAACGCTCGGTGACGATCGCCGGCCACCCGACCTCGATCAGCCTCGAGCCGGTCTTCTGGGACGCGCTCGAAGCCGAGGCCGCGCGGCAGGCGCTGCCGATCAACGCGCTGGTCGCGCGCATCGACGTCGAACGGATGGAAGCGGACGATCCGCCCAATTTGACCTCTGCGATCCGGCAGTGGTTGTGGCGGGGGCGCTAATCCTCCCCGTGACGAAGCCATGGGGAGGGGGACCGTTCGCGAAGCGAATGGTGGAGGGGCTGGCAACGTCGCGTCATCGCCCCTCCGTCAGCGGCTCCGCCGCTGCCACCTCCCCATCGCTGCGCGACAGGGAGGATTATCGGTTGATCGCCCCCGCCACCGCATTCCCGAACGCCGCACCCTTGTCCTCGGCGAAATGCAGGAACAGCGACGGCTCGATCAGTTCGAGTTCCATGATGTACAGCTTGCCCGCGGCATCGCCGACCATGTCGACGCGCGCATAGACCGGCGGCGCGGGCGCGGCCGCCAGCGCCGCGGCGGCGAGCGCCTGCGCTTCGGCGCTCGCGTCCCATGCGGTCTCGCGGCCGCCGAACTGTTCCTGCACGCGAAAGTCGCCCACCGCGGGGCGCTTGACGATCGCGTGGCTGAAGACGCCGTCGAAGAAGAAGAGCGAAAATTCGCCGTCGGTCAGGATGCCCGGCATCAGCGGCTGCACCAGCCGCCTCTGCCCCAGCGCGTCGGCGGGCAGACCCGCGCCCGCCGCGATGCGATGCGTGCCGTCGGCGCCGCCCGAGATCGCGGGCTTCACGACCACCTCGTCGGCGCCAAGCTGCGCGCGCGCGGCGGCCAGACCGGGCTCGTCGAGCGCTTGGGCCTCCACCGTCGGCACCACCGCGACGCCCTTCGCCGCGAGTTGCGAGAGATAGGCCTTGTCGCTGTTCCAGCGCAGCACCGCGACGGGGTTGACCACTGGCAGCGCCTCGGCCTCCAGCCGGTCGAGCAGCTTGTACCAGCCGGGCACGTCGCGCTGATAACCCCAGGCGAAGAGCGGCAGCACGAGGTCGAAGCCCGACAAATCGCCGGGGTTGCCCACACGCGCTGCTCGACCGCCAGCCCGGCGCCCGCGAGCGCGAGCGCCTTGCGCGCAAAAGCGGGCTGCCACTTCTCGTAATAATCGGGCGCCGGGACGAGGATCGCGACGCGAGGCTGGAACGGCATTACCGCCCCAGCAGCCCGCGCGCCTGCCCTGCAATGTGCGACAGCATCGCGCCGTTCGGGTTCGGGATCGTCCGCGCCGGTCGACCGTGGCGCGGAACTGCGCGACGCGCGGACCATTGTCGGCGAGCCATTTGGTCACCGCCTCGTCGAGGTCGCCCTTCGGCAGCCCGGCGAGGAAGGTCAGCCGCATCTGCTGGAAATCGCGCGCGAGGCTGTTGACGAGCAGGCGTTCCCACGGATCGGCGGGGCTCATATGCGCCGCCAGCGTCTGCGCCCAGTCGAGACCCAGCGCTTCGCCCAAATGGGTGAAGGCGTGCGTCACCGCGATCTCGTCGTCGCCGCGCCGTTCGGCGAGGTCGACGATGCCGATCGCGCCGTCGGTCTTGAACAGGCGGACGACCGCCGAGGTCAGCGTCTCGGGCGCGCCCGCGTCAAGCAATTGCTGTGCGAGCATGTCCCACTGGCGCTTGACCGAGGGACTGAGCAGGCTGTCGACGCCCGCCATCAGGCGGTCCACGCCGGGTTCGAGCCGCGCGACGACAGGACCCGGCTGCGACAGCGTTGGATTGACCCGCAGCAGGTCCGCCATCTGCGAGGTCATCGCCGACGCCGCCTGGCTGAACAGCGACAGGCGGATCGCCTCGTCGATCTTCGCGGCGTCGAGCGCGCTCCACAGGTCGCGCATTTCGAGCAATCGTTCGACCGCGACGAAAGCGGCCGCGACATCACCGAGCGAACATCCCTCCTCCTCGACCAGTTCGAAGGGATGGACGACGCCCATACGGTTGATGATGCGGTTCGCGAGCTTGGTCGCAATGATCTCGCGGCGCAGCTGATGGTCGGCGATCGCTTGAGCGAAGTCGCGCTGCATCTCGACCGGGAAAGCCGCCGCCAAGTCGCTCGCCAACGCCGGATCGTTCGGCAGGTCGCTGTGCTCGATCGCATCCTGCAGCGCGAGCTTCGCGGTCGACAGCAGCACCGCGAGTTCGGGCCGCGTCAGCCCGCGGCCCTCGGCCGCGCGGCGGAGCAGTTCGTCGTTCGCCGCCAGCCCTTCGACCTTGCGGTCGAGCCGGCTTGATGCCTCGAACGTCTCCATGATGCGCACGAGCGAGGGCACCGCCGCCGATCCGCCCTTTTCGGCGATCGACAGCGCAAGCGCCTGAAGACGGTTATCCTCGAGCACCAGCTCCGCCACATTATCGGTCATGCGGACGAGCAGCGCGTCGCGGTCCTCCTGCGAAAGCCGCCCTTCGGCCATCTCGCGGTTGAGCGCGATCTTGATGTTGACCTCGTTATCCGAACAATCGACGCCCGCCGAATTGTCGATGAAGTCGGTGTTGATCCGCCCGCCCTTAGCCGCGAAGGCGATGCGCGCGGCCTGCGTAACGCCGAGGTTCGCGCCCTCGCCCACGGCGCGGACGCGCAGATCCTCTGCATCGACGCGCAGCGCGTCGTTCGCGGGATCGCCGACCTCGGCATTGTTCTGGCTCGCGGCCTTCACATAGGTGCCGATACCCCCGAACCACAGCAGGTCCACCGGTGCCTTGAGGATCGCCGAGATCAGCGAGCCGGGGTCGATCTCGCTGACCGGCAAACCAAGCGCCGCCTGCACCTCCGCGCTCAGCGGGATGCTTTTCTGGCTGCGCGGGAAGACGCCGCCGCCCTTCGAGATCAGCTTTTTGTCATAATCGTCCCAGCTCGACCGCGGCAGCGCGAACATCCGCTCGCGTTCCTTCCAGCTCTTTGCCGGATCGGGGTTGGGGTCGAGGAAGATATGGCGATGGTCGAACGCCGCGACGAGCTGGATCGCCTTCGACAGCAGCATGCCGTTGCCAAACACGTCGCCCGACATGTCGCCGCAGCCGACGACACGGATCGTATCGCTCTGCACGTCGACGCCGAGCTCCGCGAAGTGCCGCTGGACCGAAACCCACGCGCCCTTGGCGGTGATGCCCATCGCCTTGTGGTCGTAACCCTTCGACCCGCCGCTCGCGAACGCATCGCCAAGCCAGAAGCCGCGCTCCATCGCCAGCGCGTTGGCGACGTCGGAGAAGGTCGCGGTGCCCTTGTCGGCAGCGACGACGAAATAGGGATCTTCGCCGTCGAGGATCGCGACGCCCTTCGGATGCACGACCTTGCCCGCCACCAGATTGTCGGTGATCGACAACAGGGAGCGGATGAAGATGCGGTAGCATTCGGTGCCCTCGGCGAACCAGGCGTCGCGGTCGAGCGAGACGTCGGGCAGCGCCTTCGGATAAAAGCCGCCCTTCGCGCCGGTCGGCACGATGACCGCGTTCTTCACGCGCTGCGCCTTCATGAGGCCCAGGATTTCGGTGCGGAAGTCGTCGCGGCGGTCGGACCAGCGCAGGCCACCGCGCGCAACCGGGCCGGCGCGGAGGTGAATGCCTTCGACGCGCGGACTGTACACCCACACTTCGCGCCACGGCAGCGGCTTCGGCAGGCCGGGGACGAGGCTCGAATCGATCTTGAACGCCAGCGCCTCGGCCGCCGCGGGGGCGAAGGCGTTGGTGCGCAGCGTCGCGCCGATGACGGCGTTGAACAGCCGCAGGATGCGGTCGTCGTCGATCGACTTGATGTCGGCGAACCCCGCGACGATGTCGGCTTCGAGCGCGGCGGCGCGATCGGCGTCGCGCGCCGCGGGGTCGTGCAGCGCGCGGAAGCGCTCGATCATCATATTGGTCAGCGCGGGCGCGTGGCGCAACGCGGCGACGACGGTGTCCATGCCATAGGCCGAGCCGCCCTGGCGCAGATAACGGAACCAGGCGCGCAGCCAGACGATCGCCTGCGGGTCGGTCTGGGTGACGAGCACCAGCTCGTTGAACGCATCATTTTCGGCCGCACCGTCGAGCACCGCGGCGATCGCATTCTCGATCGTCTCGGCGAAGGGAAGCAGCGCCATTTCATCGACCGACGCGGGAACGCGCAGCGAGAAATCGTGAATGAAAGTCGGCTGTTCGGCTTCCTCGCCCTCGGCCGCCGGGCGGGCGTTGAGCGCGGTCGGGATTTCCTCGAGCACCTCGAAACCGAAATGTTCGAGCGCGGGCACGACGTCCGACAGCGCGAGCGGTCCGACCGCGCTATAGACCTTGAGCCGCAGCCGGTCGTCGCCGTCGAGACTCTTGCGCGCGAGCCGCACGCTGCGGGGGCGCTCGGCGTCGAGATCGCGCAGGCGCAGGATGTCGCGCGCCGCTTCCTCGGGGTTGTAGAGGTTGCGGTAGTTGGGCGGGAAAAGCGGCGCGAAGCGCGACGCGAGCGCCGCGGCGCGGCCCGGATCGCCGCGCTTGGCGAGCGCCGCCTCGACCTCGGGCTGCCAGCCGCGCACCATCTGTTCGAGCTGGGCGTTGAGCGCGTCGGCATCGGGTACGACCCCGCCGCTGCGCAGGTCGAGCGTGTAGCGCAGCAGCGCTGCGCCGCCATCCTCGAGCACCATCGTCCAACCGATCACGCCGGCCTTTGCCTCGCGCACCAGCATCGCCTCGACCGCGATGCGGCGGCCCGTCGACACTTCGTCGCGCGGCAGCCAGACGAAAGCGAACAGATGACGTCCCAGCGCCGAGCGCACCATCACGATCTTCGGGCGCGGGCGATCGGTGATCGACATCGAGGTGAGAACAAGATCCTCGAGCGACGCCGCGTCGAACGCGATGAGCAGGTCGTGCGGCAATGCGGTCAGCGCATGCGTCAGCGCCTTGCCCGCATGCCCCGTCGGATCGAAGCCGAATTTCGCCATCAGCGCTTCCAACTGGACGCGCAGCACCGGTACCTTTGCGGGCGGCGTCGACAGCGCCGCGCTCGTCCACAGCCCGGCATGGATCGACAGGCGTTCGACCTTCTTGCCCTTGAGTTCGGGGACGATGACGAGGTCGAGCAGCACGCGGCGATGCACCGCCGACAGCCGGTTCGACTTGATCAGCAGCGGCGAAGCACCGCCGCGATCGAAATAGCCGAACGCCGCGTCGAGCGCCGCGGGCGACAAGAGCTGGCCGGCGCCGCTAGCCGAAATGCCGAGTGCATCTTTCACCTCGCCGCTGCGCGTGCGCCATTCGTGACCGAGCTGGGTCATCGCCCCGCCCTCGAACCAACGCAGCAATTCGGCGCTTTCGCCGTCGGCGCGCATCGTCGAGTCAGCGAGCATCGCAGCGCGCATCGCTTTCCAGTCGACAACGGCGGCGCGCACGTCGGCCAGCGCGGCTTCGAGCGCGTCGAGCAGGCGCCGGCGCGCGCGCGCATCGCCGCGCTCGAGCTCCATGTAGATGACCGATTCGCGCTCGCTGCCCGCCTTGGCGGCATCGACGCCGGTCAGCTTGCCCTTCGCATCGCGCTCGACCGAGACGACCGGGTGCAGGATGCGGTGGATCGCAAGACCCTGCGCCCCGACGATCTGCGACACCGAGTCGACGAGGAAGGGCATGTCGTCGTTGACGACGACGAGGCGCATGCGGCGGTCGGTGCCGTCGACCGCCATCGGTTCGAGCAGCAGCGACGGCACGCCCGCACCCCGTTCGAGCGAAGCGCGGCCGGCGAACTCGCCCGCGTCGGCGAGCGCCTTCGCGTCGAGATCGTCGCCTTCGCCGGGCAGCGCGCTGCCATGCAGCGCGGCCGACAAGGCCTTGGTGAATTTGGCAGGCACTTGCAGCGCCGGAGTCGCTTCGGCTTCCAGCGTTTCGGTCGATTTAGAAGGCATAAGGGTGTCGCATCCCGAACCAAGATTGGCGGGCTTCTGCCGGGGAACCGGCCGGCCCGTTCACTCCGGCTCCTATGCGCCTCCGCGGCGCGCGGTTCAACACCCCGCGCGCTTCTGCGCAAAATAATTTCAATTTTTGGATTGTCTGTTGCGCAAGAGCGATCCGCCCTGCGCGGCCGCGGAGAGGATAATCAGGGGGTAATCGGGATCGCCTTCTTCGCGAGTTTCGCCACCAGCGCCTTGTCGTCGGCCGCCTTGGCGACGATGCCGATGTGCCCGCCGGGCATGGCGCGCGCGATCAGCACGACGAATTCGGCCTCACCGGCGTCATGCTCCAGGATCACCGCCGGATGCGCGCGGCGCAGTGCGTCGATCGCCTCCTCGCCCTTGTCCTCGGCCTCGCCCTCGGGCTTGCGCCGCGAACGCGCGTCCTTGACCAGCCCCTTGAGGCCTCCCGGATAGCGATCGAGATAGGATGCGAGTTCGCCGCGGCCGACGCCTTCTTCCTTTGCATGACCCAGCACGCAGGCATATTCGGCAAGCCGCGTCTTGTCGTAATTTGCGCCGAAGACCAGCTTCACCACCGGCGTCATCGGCGCGCGATCCTGCGCGGTCAGCCCGGCGTCGGCGAGCAGTTCGGCAAAGGCATCGGGCTGCGTTTCGGCCGCGAGCGCGAAGTCCCACGCCTTGCCGACCGCCTGATAGAGCGCGCTGCGGCTGCGGCTGTCGGCGGCCATCGCGCGCTCGGCGGTTTCGCGCGCCAGCGCAAGCCAGTCGGCAAGCCCGGCATCGGAGTCGGGTTCCAGCGCTTCGAACGCTTCGGCTTCCTCGATCAAGGCCTCGGTCAGCAGCATCTCGTCGGTTTCGTCCGCATCGCCGAGCGCCGCGAAACCCGGCGCCGGATCATCGTCGAGATGTTCCGAGTCGGGGCCGTCGGCCCACACCGGAACCGGCGCGGTGAGCGGCGCCGCGCCGCGCAGCGCCTGTTCGACCGACAGCTGCAGCTCTTCGGCTTCGTCGGCGGGCGCGGCCTCCTTCCAGTTGATCACGCCCATGATGAAATCGATCGTATCGTCGTCGGACGAGAAGGGCAGCAAAATGCCGCGGTACATGATCGTGACGCCGCGATCATTTTCGAACTCCGCCTCGAAACCGATCGGGGCGCGGTTGGCGATGATCTGGAGATAATGGTCGGTCAGCCGCGACAGCAGCGAGCGGCCCGGAATCTGGTCGATATAATGGACCTCCTCGTCGATCTGCGATTCGTCGCGCAGCCGGTCGCCGAGGAAGGCGATCGCCGGATTCTCGATGCCCTGGGTGAAATCGAGCAGCACCGAGTTCGCGCCGAAATCGGCGCGTTCGAGGTCGAGATCCTCGACCGAGGGATAAGCGCGATCGGCGAGCAGCGAGGCCCAATGATTATAGGCCCGCACCTGCATTCGCCGTTCGTCGACGCCGACCGACGGCGGAGCGTCGATCGCCGCATCCTCCTGGTCGTGGCTGCCCGAAAGCAGTCCGCGCATGCTGTCCATCATCTATCCCCAGTCGCAAACATTCGAAAATGTCATGCACCGGGACTGGTAAAGGCTGCGTAAACGATGATCGCAGCCCGCCGCGAGGACGTGCCCATTTTTGTCCGGCTATATATCAAATTATGATTTCATATATTTGATATTTATTCCATACATAATATGCTGATCATGGATAAACCACTATAATATATCGATTTATATATTAGATTATATTCATAGACATCCATGCAATCCTCCCTATTTGAGACTGATCACAGGCAATCGGCAAAGGCGATGAAGATGCGCGACGATGCGGCGAACGAAAAGCTGCGCTGGATCCTATGGGCGGGCTGGCACGGGCGCTGCCCCGAATGCGGCAAGGGCGCGATGTTCCGCTCGTGGTTGAAGCTGGCCGACCGGTGCGAAAACTGCGGGCTCGATTACCGCTTCGCCGCGCCCGACGACGGGCCGGCCTTTTTCTCGCAATGCATTGTCGCCTTTCCGCTGACCTTCGTCATTGTCTGGCTGCAGATCGCCTATAGCCCGCCTTTGTGGGTCCATCTGGTCTTTTCGATTCCGATCATGGTCATCGGCTGCATTCTGCCATTGCGGCCGATCAAGGGCTGGCTCGTCGCCTCGCAATATGTGAACAAGGCGCAGGAATCGGGAACCGAGCATCTGTGGGCGAAACTCCACGCCCGTGACGCAAAGGAAGCGGACGAAGCGAATGGGGGCTGACAGCTGGGTTCCGGACATCGCTGCAGCGGCAGGGCCCAAATATAAGGCGGTCGCCTCCGCCATCGCCGCGGCGGTCACCGGCGGGACGTTGCGCCAGGGCGACCGCCTGCCGCCCCAGCGCGACCTCGCCGCGCGGCTGGGCATCGATCTCACCACCGTCACCAAGGGTTATGATCTTGCCCGCCAGCGCGGGCTGATCGTCGCGCGCGGTCGCGCCGGAAGCTTCATAGCCCCCGCCGCGCAAGACGGCGCGGCCGCGACGGCAGCGCAGACCGACGTCGCGATGAACAGCCCGCCGCTTGCCGAAAACAGCCGCCTGCCGCAGGCGATCGCCGAAGGACTCGCGCTGCTCGCGCGCGGTGAGGGCCTTGCCCGGCTTCACTATCAACGGCCGGGCGGCGCCGCGGCCGACCGCGCGGCGGGGGCGCAGTTGCTGGCGCGGATGGGTCTCGCCAGCGATGCCGGCCAGATGCTCGTCGCGGCGGGCGGGCAGAATGCGCTGCATGCGATTGCCGCGACGATCCTGCGCCCCGGCGACCGCGTCGCGTGCGGGCGCCACCTCTATCCCGGCTTTCGCGCCATCGCGCAGCGGATGGGCGTCGCATTGGTGCCGCTGCGCGCCATCACCGCCGCCGACCTGATCGACGCGCACGACCGCGCGCCGCTGCGCGCGCTCTATGTGGTGCCGACGAACGACAGCCCGACGACGCTAACGATCGCCGCCGACGAACGCGCCGCGATCGGCGCCTGGGCCCAGCGCGCGGGCGTGTCGATCATTGAGGACGACGCTTACGGCCTGCTGCCGGCCAAGCCGCTGCCCCCGATCACGAGCTTCGCGCCGACGATGGGCTGGTATGTCGCGAGCATGTCCAAAATCCTGTCGCCTGCCCTGCGCGTCGCCTTCGTGCGCGCGCCGGGTGCGTCGGAGGCCGTCGACCTTGCCGCCGCGCAGCATGAAAGCGCGGTGATGGCGCCGCCGCTCAACGCCGCGCTCGTGTCGTTGTGGCTGTCGGACGGCCGTTTCGACACGCTCGCCGCCGAGGTCCGCGGCGAAGCGGCGTGGCGGCAGCGGCTGGCGCAGAGCCTGCTCGTCGAAACCGATTACGCCGCGCACCCCGAAGCTTTTCACCTGTGGCTGCCGCTCGCCGAGGGACGCAATCCCGAGATTCTCGCCTCGTCGCTCAGCCTCGATGGATTGTCGGCGGTACCGGCCGAACGCTTTGCGGCGGGCGCCGTTCACGATCGCGCGCTGCGCATCTCGCTCGGCGGCGCGATCGATCGCGCCGGACTCGCGCGCGGACTGCGCGCGCTCGATCGGCATCTTCGATCACCGGCGACGCAGGCATCGCCGCTGATCTGACGCCTCAACTCGACCAGCCGCCCGCGAGCGCGCGGAACAGTGTGATCTGGCGCTGTGAGATTCGCGCATCCTGTTCGGCAAGCGTCGCCTCGGCCTCGGCAAAGGTCCGTTCGGCATCGAGCCATTCGAACGAATCGCTCGCACCTTCGTCGCGCTTGGCGCGCACGATACGCGCAGCGCGTTCCGACTGGTCGCGCGCGGCCCGCAAAGCCTGACGCTGTTCGAGCGACCGGGCGTAAGACGACAGCGCGGTCTCGGTTTCCTCGATCGCGTTCAGCACCGTGCCGTCGAAGCGCGCGAGCGACGCCTGCGTCTCCGCTTCTGCCGCCGCGATGCGCGCCCGCGCGGGCTCCTGATTGGGGAACGCCCAGTTGATCAGCGGCCCGAGCAGCCAGCGCAGCGGCCCGCCGCCGAAAATGTCGCCGAAGCCCGACCCCGTCGATCCGACCGAACCGCCGAGCGTCACGCGCGGATAAAGGTCCGCGGTCGCGACGCCGATCCGCGCCGTGTCGGCCGCCAGGCGGCGCTCGGCGGCACGGACGTCGGGGCGGCGCTTGAGCAGCGCGGTGCCGTCGCCGACCGGGATCGGGTCGGTAATTTCGAGGCTGATATTGCGCTGCGCCGCAATCGCGGGAAGCTGTGCCGGCGCACGGCCGGTCAGCGTCGCGAGGCGGAACAGCGCCGCTTGGCGCTCGGCCTCGATCGCGGGGATGTCGGCGGCGCGCTGATCGCGCAGCGTCGCGATGCGCGCAAGATCGAGCCCGGTCGCCATGCCGACCTCCTTGCGCCGTTCGGTCAGCTTGACCTGCTGATCGAGCAGACCGACGATCCGCCGCGCGACGTCGAGCCGCGCCGCGCCCGACGCCGCATCGGCATAGGCCAGCGTCGTGTCGGACACGACCATCACGCGCACCGCCTCGGCATCGGCCTCCGCCGCCGCGACGTCGCCGCGAGCGGCCTCGACCGAGCGGCTCACGCGGCCGAACAGGTCGACCTCATAAGCGACGTTCAGCCCGACATCGACGCCCCAATCTTCGCGGTCGGCGCCCGGCAGGCGCTGGCCTTCGGGGCTGCGGCCATATTGGGCGCCGGCGCCGATCTGGCCCTGCGGCAGACGGTCGGCGCGGGCACCGCGCAGGCCCGCGCGCGCCTTTGCGATATTGGCGACCGCGACGCGCACGTCGGTGTTGGCGGCAAGCGCGTCGGTGACGAGAGTGTCGAGGACCGGATCGTCATAGAGGCGCCACCAATCGGCCGCGACCGGGTCGAGCGAGACGGAGGGACTGTTTGCCGAAACAAACGGCCCGGCCGCGGCCTGAGATGACGCCGATTGCGGCGCCTTGTAATCGGGGCCGACCGCGCAGGCGGCCAGCGCCAGCGCCGAAGCGGCACCCAGCATCGTACGGATGATCTTCATGTCCATCGCTCCTTATTCGGCCGGCACGGGCAGCGCCGCACCATGACCGTCCGACCCGCGTCCGCGCCGCTTTTCGAGCCAGGCGCCGAAAGCGCGCGCGACGACGTAGAAGGTCGGGGTGAAGATGAGGCCGAACGCCGTGACGCCGATCATCCCGAAGAAGACGGCCGTGCCCAGCGCCTGCCGCAGCTCGGCGCCGGCTCCGCTCGCGATCAGCAGCGGCACCGCACCCAAGATGAAGGCAAAGCTGGTCATCAGGATCGGACGCAGACGGTCGCGCGCGGCGCGCACCGCGGCGTCGATCGGCGACAGCCCGTCCTCTTCCTCGGCCTGCTTGGCAAATTCGACGATCAGGATCGCATTCTTCGCGGCGAGCGCGATGAGCACGACCAGCCCGATCTGCGTCAGCACATTATTGTCCATGCCGCGCAAATTCACGCCGATCATCGCCGCGAGCAGGCACATCGGCACGATCAGGATGATCGCCAGCGGCAGCAGCAGGCTTTCATATTGGGCCGCGAGCACGAGGAAGACGAAGAGCACGGCGAGCGCAAAGACGATGCCCGCGGTGTTCGCCGCCGCCTTCTGCTGGAAGGCGATTCCCGTCCACTCGGTGCCGTAACCAGCAGGCAGCGATTCGGTCGCCAGCTTTTCCATCGTCGTCAGCGAGGCACCCGAGGACGAGCCCGGTGCGGTGTCGCCGTCAATCTCGACCGCGGGGAAGAGATTGTAGCGCGTGACGCGATACGGCCCGGTGCGATCCTCGAAATTGGCAACCGACCCGATCGGCACCATCGCGCCGCTGTTCGACCGCGTGTGCAGATTGGCGATGTCGGCGACCGTCTGGCGATAGGGCGCATCGGCCTGCGCGGTGACGCGATAGGTGCGGCCGAGCAGGTTGAAGTCGTTGACGAAGGCCGAACCCAGATAGACCTGCAACGCTTCGAAGACGCGTTCGGGGGGCACGCCGAGCATGTTCGCCTTCGCGCGGTCGATGTCGGCATAGATGCGCGGGTTCGACGGGTCGAAAAAGGTGAAGACATTGGCGAGACCGGGGGTCTGGTTCGCCTTGCCGATCAGATTGTTCGTCTCGTTCGCCAGCGCCGCATAGCCGTGGCCGCCGCGATCCTGCACCACCATCCGGTAGCCGCCCGCCGAACCGATGCCCTGGATCAGCGGCGGCGGGATGATGACGATCTGCGCCTCGGTGATGTCGGCGGTATTCTGGCGCGCCTGCTCGATGATAGCTTCGAGCGTCACGCCGAGCTTCGCGCGTTCCTCGAAGCTTTTGAGCGGCACATAGGCGGCGGCGGAGTTGGGCGCGAGCGTCTGCGACGGCCCGTCGAAGCCCGCGAGCATTACCGATCCGAGGACGCCTTCGATCGGCAGCACGCGCTGACCAACCTTCTGCAGCACCGCGTCGGTGCGTTCGACCGACGCGCCCGAAGGCAGCTTGGCGACGATCAGGAAATACCCCTGATCCTGCGCCGGAATGAAGCCCGTGGGCGTCGACCAGAACAGCGCCGCCGTGGCCGCGATCAGGCCGCCATAGGTGACCATCATCTTCTTCGGTGCGCGCACCAGCCGGCCGGTCAGCCGCGCATAGCCGTCGCTCATCCGCTCGAAACCGCGGTTGAACGCGTCGCCAGCACGGCGAACGCGCGCCATCAGCGGGCCTTCCTTGTCCGATGGCGCATGTGGGCGGAGCAGCAACGCGGCCATCGCCGGCGACAAAGTGAGCGACAGTATCAGCGAGATGATCGTCGCCGTCGAGATGGTGACCGCGAACTGCTGGTAGAAAGCGCCCGACAGGCCGGTGAGGAACAGCGTCGGCACGAACACCGCGCAGAGCACGAGGACGATCGCAACCAGCGCGCCCGACACTTCGTCCATCGACGTCCGCGCCGCCTCCAGCGCGCTCATCCCCTTCTCGAGATTGCGTTCGACATTCTCGACCACGACGATCGCGTCGTCGACGACGATCCCGATCGCGAGCACCAGCCCGAACAGCGACAGATTGTTGAGGCTGTAACCAAAGCCCGCAAGGATGGTGAAGGTACCGATCAACGAGACCGGGATCGCGATCACCGGGATGATCGCCGCGCGCCATTTCTGCAGGAATACCAGAATGACGATGACGACCAGGATGACCGCCTCGATCAGCGTTTCCATCACCGCGTCGATCGACTGGGCGATGAATTCGGTGGGGTTGTAGATGACGCGATATTCGAGGCCCTTGGGAAAGCTCTTCGACGCGGTCTCCATCTCCTGCTCGACCGCCTGCGCCGCGGCCAGCGCGTTCGACCCGGGGCGCTGGAACACCGCCATGATGACCGTCGGATCGCCCGACAGATAGGTGTTCGAATTATAATCCGATGCGCCGAGTTCGACGCGCGCGACGTCCGATACGCGCACCTGCCGCCCGTCGGGATCGCTGCGAATGACGATGTTCGCGAAATCCTTGGGATCGGTCAGGCGGCCCTGCGTCTCGACGTTCAGCTGGAAACTGCTGCCGTTGGCATAGGGCGGCTGGCCGAGCGTGCCCGCGGCGACCTGGACATTCTCGCGGCGGAGCGCGGCGACGATCTCGCCCGCGGTCAGGTCGAGCGCGGTCGCGCGGCCGGGATCGATCCACACGCGCATCGCATAGTCGCGGCTGCCGAACAGGCGCACGTCGCCGACGCCGTCGATGCGGCTCAGGCGGTCGCGCAGCTGGGTCAGCGCATAGTTGGAGATATAGGCGCGATCAAGCGACTTGTCGGGCGAGACGAGGTTCACGACCATCAGGAAGTCGGGCGAGGTCTTGCGCGTCACGACGCCGAGGCGCTGCACCGTTTCAGGGGAGGCGCGGGGT
>JACDQN010000435.1 GCA_015657575.1 Sphingopyxis sp. | reverse complement strand
TTCGTCACCACCGACAGCGGCACCGGCCTCGTCCATATGGCGCCCGACCATGGCGAGGATGATTTCGACCTCTGCAAGGCGAATGGGCTCGACCCCGTCTTCGCGGTCGAAGGCGACGGCAAATATCGCGCCGACTGGGGCTGGCTCGGCGGCCAGGGTAGCGTGATCAACCCCAAGTTCAACGCCCCCGACGGCCCGATCTGCACCGATCTGCGCGAAGCCGGCGCGCTGCTCGCCGCCAGCGCCGATTACCAGCACAGCTATCCGCACAGCTGGCGCTCGAAAGCCAAGGTCATCTATCGCTGCACCCCGCAATGGTTCGTGCCGATGGACAAGGTGATGACCCACATCGAGCCCAAGGCGCCGCGCGAGCAGCGCTGGGAATCGGAAGGCGGCGCGATCAATCCGCATGAAGAGGATCTGTGCGACGCGCCGACGCTGCGCCAGGCCGCGATGCACGCGATCGAGCGCACGCGCTTCGTCCCCGAAAAGGGCCGCAACCGCATCGGCAGCATGGTCAAGGACCGCCCCGACTGGGTGCTGAGCCGCCAGCGCGCCTGGGGCGTGCCGATCACACTCTTCGTCGACCGCAAGACCGGCCAGTATCTCAACGATCCGGTGGTCAACGACCGCATCGTCGCGGCCGTCCGCGAGGGCGGTGTCGATGCCTGGTCCGATGCACGCGCGCAGGAATATCTGGGCGATAGCTACAACGCCGCCGACTACGAGCGCATCACCGACATTCTCGACGTCTGGTTCGATTCGGGTTGCACCCACGCCTTCGTGCTCGAAAGCGGCAAATGGCCCGCGCTCGTCCGCCACGACGGCTCGACGCACAGCGCCGACCTCTATCTCGAGGGCAGCGACCAGCATCGTGGCTGGTTCCAGTCGTCGCTGCTCGAAAGCTGCGGCACGCGCGGGCAGGCGCCGTACAAGGCGGTGCTGACGCACGGCTTCACGATGGACAGCAAGGGCCTCAAGCAGTCGAAGTCGCTCGGCAACACCACCGATCCCGTCAAGGTGATGGAGACCAACGGCGCCGACATCATCCGCCTGTGGGCGCTGAGCGTCGATTTCACCGAGGACCACCGCATCGGCGACGAGATACTGAAAGGCGTCGCCGACCAGTATCGCAAGCTCCGCAACACCTTCCGCTACCTGCTCGGTGCGCTCGACGGGTTCAGCGAAGAGGAGCGCGTCACCGACATCGCGGCGATGCCCGAGCTCGAACGCTACATGCTCGCGCTGCTCGCCGACCTCGATGCGAAGATGGCGCAGGCGGTCGACGATTTCGACTTCAACAGCTACACGCGCCTGCTCGCCGATTTCTGCAACGAGGATCTGTCGGCCTTCTATTTCGACATCCGCAAGGACGTCCTCTACTGCGACCTCGGCCCCGCCGCGCCGCTCGGCACCGCCACCCGCCGCGCCTATCGCAGCGTGCTCGATATGCTGTTCCACGCGCTGGTGCGCTACG
The DNA here is from genome assembly GCA_015657575.1 of Sphingopyxis sp. Lineage (GTDB taxonomy): Bacteria > Pseudomonadota > Alphaproteobacteria > Sphingomonadales > Sphingomonadaceae > Sphingopyxis. Next base: position 1,347 of record JACDQN010000435.1, on the reverse strand, counting down.
CCGCGCCGGTGCTGGTTTTCACCGCCGAGGAAGTGTGGGGCACGCGCTATCCCGATGCTGGCAGCGTGCATCTGTTGGAATGGCCGGTGCTTCCCCAGCTTCGTCACCCCGGCCCCCGAGCCGGGGTCCCGCTGGACGCCGACGAAGGGAAAAGCGGGACCCCGGATCAAGTCCGGGGTGACGAATTGAAGCAACGCTGGGCGGAAGTGCGCCAACTCAGGAATGAAGTAAACGAGGCGATTGAGCCGCTCCGTCGCGAAAAGACCGTCCGCTCCAGCCTCGAGGCCAAGGTGGTAGTTGGCGACCATCTGGCGACCCAATTTACATGGCCGGAGTTGGCCGAACTGTTCATCACCGCGTCAGTGGAACGGATGCATGGGAATATGGTGACCGTCACCCCCACCACCGACCACAAATGCGGCCGCTGCTGGCGCCATCTGCCCGAGGTCGAAACCGACGGTGCCTTGTGCAATCGCTGTGACACGGTATTGGACGCACGATGAGCAGCCAACGTTCGCCGCATCTGCGCTTCGGCCTGTTGATCGCGGCCGCCGCCTTCATCCTCGACCAGCTGGCGAAATGGATCGTCACGGTCCCGCTGTCGCTCGCGACCAAGCCGAATGGCGAGATCGAGATTGTCTCTTTCTTCAACCTAACCTGGGCGCAGAATTATGGCATCTCGCTGTCGATGTTCGCCGACCAGTCGCCGACGACGCGCTGGACGCTCGTCGCGGTGACCGCGATCGTCGCGCTCGCGGTCGGTATCTGGATGACCCGCGAAAAGGCGAAGGGCGACGTGATCGCGCTCGCACTGATCCTCGGCGGCGCGCTCGGCAATATCGTCGATCGCGTGCGGCTCGGCTATGTCGTCGACTATGCCGACCTCCATATCGGCGATTTCCGCCCCTTCATGATCTTCAACGTCGCCGATGCGTGCATCACGATCGGCGTACTTTTGCTGGTTGCGCGCGCGCTGCTCTTGGGCGAAAAGGCCGACAGCGCGGACGGCAAGCCGTCCGCTGAGTAAACGGGGCGCATTGGGAGTTATTTGAGTGAACCGGACCACCGCCATTGTTGCCGCCTCGATTCTTGCGACGACGCTTTCCGCCTGCGGGTCGAACAATCTGTTCAGCCGCGACCGTCCCGACGAGATGATGGTGTCGCGTCAGGCCCCGCTCGTCGTGCCGCCCGATTTCGCGCTGACCCCGCCGGCCCCCGGCTCGGCGCGCCCCGGCGGCGAATCGACCGCGGAACAGACGCTGCGCGCGCTGTTCGGCGGCGCCGCCCCGCGCAGCCCGACCGAGGCCGCGATCATCGGCAGCGCCGACGGCGCGCGCGCCGACCCCG
>JACDQN010000434.1 GCA_015657575.1 Sphingopyxis sp. | reverse complement strand
CGGCTCCGCGGGCGGCGGCGCGGGCTGGGGCGACGCGGGCTTCCTCGCGGGAGGGGATTGTTCGTTTTCGCTGTCGGTCATTGTCGCTCCGCCAACATTTTCTGGAGATTGCCGAGGTCCGCCGCGAGCGGGCTGTAGCCGCGCCGGCGATCGTTGAGCCAGCGCGCGAGGATGATCAGCAAACCGATCGTCGACAAGACGCCGAGCACGAAGAATACGTCGTTATAGGCGAGCACCGCCGCCTCCCGCGCGGCCTCGCGCACCACGTCGCTGCCCGCCAGCGCGCCGCGCAGCGCGGGGTCGGTGACCGTGCTCGCGCGTCCGGCCGCAAGGCTGGCGAGCAATTGCCCGAAGGCCGGATCGTCGGTCGGCAGGCTGAGCCCCAGCGTCATCAGATGATCCTTGGTGCGGATCGTGAAAAAGGCCGACAGCGCCGCGGTGCCGGCGAGCCCGCCGATGGTCTGCGAGAGGTTGAACAGCGCGAGAAAGCTGACGACATAGGACGGGCCCCGGGTCAGCGCGCGCAGGAACCCCTCCATCAGCATCGGCCCGATGAAATAGACCGCGGCAAAGGCGATCGCCGCCTGGCTCAAATAGAGGTTGGCCGGCCGCGTCATCAGCCCCGAATGCGTGTCGGCGAAGGCCGCGACGGCGATGATGCCGAGCGCTATCATCGTCGGCATGCGCAGGTCGAGCGGGTTGAGCTTGACCAGCGGCAGCACGACGCCCAGGCACGCGGCGGCCGCGGTGACGGCGTAGAAAGTGACGAGCTGGTCGTTCACCAGCCCGAGCGTCGTCAGAAGCCCAGTCGCGCCGAAATTCTGTTCGGACAGCACGATGCGCACCAGCGCGCCGCTGAGCGCGAGCTTGAGGAGGTCGCCGCTCGCCATCCAGCGCGTCTCGAGCATCGGGTGCAGCCGGTTGTGCTCGATCAGCAAGGAGGCGCCGATCAGCACCACCGACAGGGCGAGCACACCGCCGAGCCACGGTGTCGGCCACCAGACGATGCGCCCTTGCACCAGGAATATGCAGAGCAGCCCGGCGCCCGCCGCGAGCAGCGGGAAGCTGACGAGATCGAAGCGGTTGAAGGCGCGGACCTTGATCCCTTGCGGCAGCGGCAGCACATTGACCAGCCCGACCGCGACGAGCGACAGCCCGAACTGGAAGGCGAAGAGGCTTTCGATATTGCCGTCATAGACGAGTAAAGGCGAGATCGCGCGCGCCAGCGGCAGCCCGGTTTGCACCATGCCGATGCCGAGGAGCAGCGCGAGCATCCGCTTTGGGCCGGGCAGGCTCTGGAACATATAGAAGATCGCCAGCGTCACGAGGCCGCTGGCGGCGATCCCCGAAAAGCCGCGCGCGATCAGCTCGGCGCGGTAGCCGACATCGAACAATTGCACGAAATTGGCGAGCAGCAGCGCGATCATCGTCGCGCGCACGAAACGCTGGATGCCGAAATGCTGGCGCGCCTTGAACAGTAATATGCTCATGCAGACGTTGGTCACGCTGTAGGCGGCGGTGATCCAGCCCGACTCGACCGGGGTCAGCCCCATATGCCCCTGCAGCACGGTGAGATTCGCAAGCAGCAGCCCGTTCTGGAACCCGCTGACGAGGCCGAGGAAGACGCCGATCGCAAAATAGGCCTGGCGGCGGCGGAGCGGATGGTCGGGCGTCGCGGGCGAGCCCGGGATGAGCGGCTGCTCGTGCGGCTTCAGCACATAGGGAGCGAGTTGCGCCGCATCAGCCATGGCGCACGCAGCGGCCGACGGGGCGAAGGGCGCGATCGGGTCGGATCATCGGAACGGCTCCCCCTGCACAGGCCAGCATCCGCCTCTTATGCGCCGGTTTGTCGCGGTTGGGCAATCGCACAGTTTGTATGACATGGGCCAGGGGAGAAAATCGAGAACCAGCACAGATCGTATTCGGACAGGGACTACTTTCTAGGTTGGCCCTAGGCTCGCATCCGTTGATGAGTGAGTAGCATCAGGGACATTGGGCGTGATGTCTTAGCTGCCCATGACCATGATCAGGTTTCACCCCGTCTCATAAAATAACGCTAGGTCACTGATGGCCGGTTGCTGACTGTCCGCTTATTTTAGTTGAAGTGGGCAAGCGGACCTTCTGCTAGCTCGACAGCGGGCCGCCTGATCGCCTTCCAAGCGGCTAAGGAAAACAAGGCCAAGACGGCGGCTTGAGTCACAACGAACGGCAATTCGGTTCCATTCGGTGCCACGGCATGCAGCACAGAAACCTTGAGGAACGACTGTACCACTGCAACGAACACATTGAGGTAGAGTGCGAAAATTGCGGCGAGATCATATACCGTGCGCCAGATTCCTTCTCGCCCGAATATCAGGAGTGCCGCCGCGGCCAAGGCGAGGTCGGCCAATGACACATAGCCGACGATCTGTGCGGGAGTCAGCGTAGCAACAGGGAACATGAAACCGGTGACGCTCGTCGCGATCGTGAAGAGCAGGAACCAGAGGTTCCAGGCTGGCGCCCAGCGACCGCGCAGCCGCGCACCAAGCCAGACAAGGCCCAAGCCAATGCCGACAAGACTGATCGCGACATGAAGGATCGTGAAGGCCGGAATCGAAAGTCCAAAAATCATCGGTCATCTCCCGGACAAAAGGTGCGAGGTGGGCGGCGCGGTGGCGCCGCCCATTTCGATCAGGATGCGGGCGTGTTCCGGACGAAGCTCGCGATCAGGTCGGCGCTCAACTCGGGATATTGATGCTGGGGGCCATGACCGGATTCGGGCCATGTCGCGACGAACAGCGTTGGCCAGATGTCGTTGAGCGCATACCAATTCTCGACCGGGAAGACGAGATCATGGTCGCCCGACAGCGCGAGCACCGGAATGCCCGTCGTCCGGAAGAACGCCGAATAGGCGCCGTCGGGATCGGGAAAGGGCGAGGTCGGATCGCTCGATTCCGCGAGCGACTTCAGGAAAACCTCCGAAGGCGTTGGGTAGTCCTTCACCTCGCGCGCCGCAATGCGTGCCATCGAGGCGTCGCCGAGCGCGCGGCTTTTCGCACTGTTGGGTTCGAAGAAAAGAATATATTCGTCCTCTACCGAATATTGGAGCTTGGTCGCAGTTTCGAAGAAGAGCTGTTCCGAAGGCTTTACCATCAGGCCCGGCGGCATCGTCGCGATCGCCAGCACATGGCTCACCTTCTCGGGGTGGAGCGCCGCGAACACCTGGGCTGCAAACCCGCCGAGCGACCAGCCGCCGATCACGACCTTCTCGATCCCGAGAGCGTCGACGAGGTCGTTCACATCCTTCGCCATTTCCTTCTTGCCGTAGCTCGGCGTGCCGGTCGAATGGCCCAGCCCCGAATAGTCGAAGACCGTAACGGTGAAATTGTCGGCGAGCCGATCGAGAAACAGCGGATCCCACATATCCATCGTACCGCGAAGGCGAATGCAAAGGACGAGATCGGGCCCGGTGCCGAAGCGGCGATAGGCGAGGGTGCGACCGTCGACGTCGACCGTCTGGTTCGGCGCGGTGCTGGCGGTCGGTCTGTCGAGAACGTCTTGCATGCGAAAGCTCCTGTGCTGGGGATGGAAATCGGGTTCAGAGCGAAGCGATAAGCTCTGCGCTGCTCACGATGTCGTGCGCGTAGGTCGGCCCGTTGATCTCATGCGCGCAGCGCATCGCGTCGGCGCTCGCCGCAGCGGTCGCGTCGCGGACCAGCGTGACGTGATAGCCGAGCTCGACGGCATATTTGCCGGTGCTCTCGAGGCAGGTGTTGGCGATCAGGCCGACGAGGATGACGCGGGTGATGCCCTTTTGCTTGAGCAGCGTGTCCAGATTGGTGTTCGCAAAGCCGCTCGATCCCCAATGCTCGGTACAGATAAGGTCGCCCTCCTGCGGGGCGAAATCTGGGTGCCATTCGCCGCCCCAGGTGCCCACCGCGAAGATCTGGCGATCATAGCCGCCGAGCATATAGGGATTGGGATGGTCCCATCCGTCCAGGTCGCCGGGTTGCCACCGATGGTGCGGAACAATGACGACCTGTATGCCGGCCTTGCGAACCGCAGCGGTCACGGCCTTCAGATTGGCATGGAGATCGACCTCGGTGGCGACCGACGCCACCATCGGCCAGAGCTTGCCCTCTTCGGCGAGAAAATCATTGTAGGGATCGACGAACAGCAATGCGGTCCGGGATATGTCGATGCTCGCGGCCAAGATCTTTCTCCTGCCGTTCCGGAGTGGAACGTTGGCAGGATCATGGTGAACCGATAACGTCGGGCCAATTGTCCATGGATTTGGCGAACTAATACCTTGATATGATAGGCGTGCGCCGAAGCCTCAGCCGGACTCGTAAACCGGCAGGGAGCAGCGGAACAGCGCGCCGCCTTCGGGACCGTTTTCGGCCTCGATCGAACCGCCATGCGCCTCGACTATCGAACGGCACACAGCGAGCCCGATACCCATGCCTCCCGCCTTGGTACTGAAGAAGCTGTCGAAGATATGCGGCAGATTTTCAGGTGGGATGCCGTGGCCGTTGTCGCCGACCTCGATCAGGATCGAGCCACCGCTGCGGGCCGTACGCAACCGAAGGCGCGCTCCTTTCTTGCCCGTCATCGCATGGACCGCATTGATCGCGAGGTTGACGACGACCTGTTGAAGCTGGACGCGGTCGGCCAGCACCGGTGGTAGATCGGGAGCCAGATCCGACACGACCTCTATCTGCTCTCGGCTGATCTCGTGCCTGAGCAGCGCGACGGCGTCCGCGACCACGGGATTGGGCGCGACGGGTTCCTGCTCGGGGATCCGGTTGGACGCCATCGTCCGGATCCGGGCGATGATGTCCGCCGCGCGGCGCGCGTCGGCGACGATGCTGCCGGTGAGGTCCTCAACCTCGCCAAGGTCCGGCGTCTCGCGGCGAAGCCACCGCAGCCCCGTCTCGGCGTTCGTGGTAATCGCTGCGAGCGGCTGGTTGATCTCGTGTGCGATCGACGCCGTCAGTTCGCCGAGCATCGAAACGCGCGCAGCATGCGCAAAGTCGGCCTGCAGCGCCTGCAGGTCCAGCTCGGCTCGCTTGCGCTCCGATATGTCGATAACTCCGATTACCAGACTGCCCTTCCCATCGTGTCGGGCGGAAAGCTGGCAGTGAACAGCGCGTCAAACTCGCGCCCGTCGAGCGCGCGGAGCCGGGTCTCGGTCGAATAGTTCGGCTTGCCCGCGGCGCCGGCAAGGATGCCGTCAACGAAGACATGCTCGCTACCCTCGGCCCAGAAAGGTTCGAGGTCGCGCAGCAGTGCCTCCTTGTTACCGCCGCCGAAGAGCGCCACGGTCTGGTCATTGACGTCGATCACCCGGGCGAGGCGCATCATTTCCCGAACAGCCTCGGGATGATCTGCAAAATAGGCGGCGAAGTCGGTGATCCCCGAGCGATAGACTCGCCGAAGGACATCGTCGACGCCCGAAAAATCGATCTCCCAGAAGGAGGCAGCCATCGCCTGGAAGAGATTGCGATAGCGATGCTCGCTGTACCGCAGCCGTTCCGCATCGGCATTGCGGGCGGTCACATCGCGCCCCGTTTCGACCATCGCGACTGGAGCTCCGTCCTCGCCGCGCCGCAGCGCCCAGCGAACATCGACGACAAGCTGTTCGCCCGAAGAACATCGGCGCCGCAATTCGCCCTGCCAACGACCGGTGGCCAGCAAGGTCGCCTTCGCCGCCGCGGTGACCTCGCGGTCGTCGTCGCAGATCAGATCGCGATAATAGCTTCCTGAGGCATGATCTCCGGACCAGCCGTAGAGTTCGCTTGCCGCATCGTTCCAGTAGGTGACGCGCCCATCCATGTCGCACATGACGACACTTTCGTGGATGAGGTTGAGTATCGCGTCCGGGTCCTGGGCCATCGTTCGTCCTGATGAGCTTCAAGCTATCGGCAACCGGCGACGAGTCAATTCGCAGCGCGCGCGATCGCGTCCTCGACACATGCCACGAGGTGCTCGGCATCGAACGGCTTTTTGAGCACGCATGCTGCGCCGCTCGACTCGGCACGTGCCACAAGCGACGGCTCTGCCCGCCCGGTAATCAGGATGACCGGCGTATTCGCTCCATCGGCAGAAACCCTTTTGAAGAGGTCGATCCCGCTCATGCCGGGCATGTGAATATCGGTGATGATGCACTGCGCTCGCACGCGCTCTTCGCTCTCGAGAAACTCCTCGGCGGACTCAAAAGCGCAGACGGTGTGACCGAACGACCGCAACAATCCCGAGAGCGCAGTGCGCAGCGATGCATCGTCGTCGATCACTGCAATCGTGATATTATTCGTCACCATATACTTGGTCTGAACCTACGAACCCAAGGCGAACATGTCGCCCCGTCGCGGCTTGGCATAGGTTGCCAACCTCCACCATTATACGCAGGTGTTACCTTTACCTTGGGAGCGCCAGCGCATCCGCCATGCGCACGAGGTCCGCGAGCGTTCGCGCCCCCATCTTGCGCATCGCCGCGCCGCGATGAATCTTGACCGTGATCTCGCTAAGCTCGAGATCGCCCGCCACCTGCTTGTTCATTTTGCCTGCGGCGACCAGCTCCATCACCTGTCGTTCGCGCGGGCTCAGCGTCTCGAACCGGGCATGAAGCTCACAGGCTCCAGCCGCAATCGACCTTGCGGCGCGATGCCGCTCGATCGCCGCCGAAACGGCATCGAGCATATCCTGGTCACGAAAAGGCTTGGCCAGGAAGTCGATGGCCCCCGCCTTCATCGCGCGCACCGTCATCGGGATATCGCCGTGACCTGTCATCATGACGACGGGAAGATCGACGCCTTCGCCGTCCAGGCTCTCCTGGAAGTCGAGTCCGCTCGCTCCAGGCATTCGTACATCGAGAACGAGACAGCCCGGCCCATCGTACCGCTTCTCCGAAAGAAAGGCCGCAGGGGATTCATAGTCACACACCGACAAACCCACGGACCGGAAAAGACCGGAGAGCGCCTTCCGCAACGACGCGTCGTCATCGACGATATGTACGATGGCGTCTTCGTTCATTGCACATGGGTAATCCAGACGCACGGGGTTCGCCAGTCATACGAAGATATGAGCCGAGCATTCGAGCGTGCGATTGAGCGAGCGCTCTCGGTCACCCAACATGCGCTCGTGACGGCAATCTCCCGCAGCCGTCGACCCGGCACTGCAACGCGGTGCCAGAAGGAGCGAGCCGGCCCTGCCCCCGTGCCGGCTCGCTCGCCTTCCTCTCCGGTCGTGGCAAAACGGGGCAGACAGCGAAAGCTCGCTGCCATACCCGGAATCGAGATCCCCGCCGTCCTATCTGGACGACGGGGATATCGAATTCACGCGGGGTCAAATCTGGGCGAAACCGCCGTCGACGAAGAGTTCGACGCCGTTGACATAGCTCGCGGCATCCGACGCGAGGAACGCCGCGACCTTGCCCATCTCGCGCGGTTCGGCGAGGCGACCGAGCGGCACGCCAGCTGCGAGCTCCGCCTCGAACTCGTCCCAGCCGGCATCGCCGCCCGCGACCCCGTGCAGGCCAGGGGTCCGCGTGCCGCCGGGGGCAAGGACGTTGACGCGGATCTTGCGATCCTTGAGGTCGAGGATCCAGCCGCGCGCGAAGTTGCGGATCGCCGCCTTGGTCGCGCTATAGACGCTGAACGCCGGCAGCGCGCGGATCGAGCTGGTCGAGCCGGTCAGGATTACCGAAGCGCCATCGCGGAGCAGCGGGAGCGCCTTTTGCACCGTGAACAGCGTTGCCTTGACGTTCAGACCAAAGGTGCGGTCGAAATCTTCCTCGCTGATCGCGCCGAGCGGAGCGAAGCTGCCGCCACCGGCATTGGCGACGAGTATGTCGATCGGCGCGCCATGCTGCTGCACGATGTCATAGAGGCGGTCGAGATCCTCGAACTTGGTTACGTCGCCCTGCACGCCCATGGCGTCATGACCAATCGCCTTGACCGCAGCGTCCAGCTCTTCTTGCCGACGACCGGTCACGAAGACCTTCGCTCCCTGCGCGGCGAGTTCCTGCGCGATGCCAAGGCCGATACCGCTGTTACCGCCGGTCACGACAGCGACTTTACCGTTCAAATCATATGTCATGGTCATTCTCCTGTCAGGGGCAGCGAACCGCTCGCCGTCCGATGGGGAGGAGATAAACCTGCAACGACATGGCCTGTAGTCGGCAAGATTGACACTTATCGTTCTATTGATAGAACGATAACCATGCGGGACCTTAACGATCTACGCTATTTCGATGCCGTGGTAACCAACAGCGGCTTCGCGCCCGCGGGCCGCGCATTACGCCTCCCAAAGTCGAAGCTCAGCCGCCGCATCGCGGCGCTCGAAGACCGCCTCGGCGCGCGCCTGATCGAGCGTTCGTCGCGGCGCTTCCGCGTCACCGATATCGGGCTCGCCTTCCATGCGCAGGCCCGCCTCGCTGTCGCCGCCGCCGAGCGCGCCGAGGCGCTGGTCGAGGCGAGCCTCAGCGAACCGCGCGGCACCGTCCGCATGTCGTGCCCGACCGGGCTGGTGTCGGTCGTCGCAGGCATGCTCCCCGATTTCCTGACCCTCTATCCCAAGGGCCATGTCCAGATTGTCGCGGTAGACCGCCCGGTTGACATCATCGCCGAGCGCATCGACGTCGCACTGCGCGTCCGCACCCGGCTCGACAGCGACGCCGCGCTAACTATGCGCACGCTCGCGCATAGCCGCCGCATCCTGATCGCCAGTCCCGCGCTCGCCAATCGGCTCACGGGACGCGGGATCGGGGCTCTGTCCGATCTTCCGACGCTCAGTTCATCGGGCGACGACGGAGAGGTAGTGTGGCGGCTCGAAGGGTCTGGCGGGACCCACGAGGTCCGCCATGTTCCGCGCCTCAGTTGTGGCGATTTCGGCGCGATCCGGCAGGCCGCGCTCGCTGGTCTCGGCGTCGCGCTCCTGCCCGATCACGCCTGCGCGGCCGAACTGCGCGACGGCCGTCTCGTTCACATCCTGCCCGAATGGCAGGGCGAGGACGGCATTGTCCATCTCGTGTTCACGACCCGCACTGGCCTGCCGCCGCTGGTGCGCGCATGGATCGACCATCTGGCGAAAGAGTTCAAAAACCCTGACCTGTTTGCCGATCGGCAGGCGGCCTAGGCTGAGCCCTAGGTGATAATGGCCGATTGGGGTCAGGCGGCTTTCAACTCCAATTCCAGATAAGCGGACATTCCGTGGCGGTACCATGATGCCGTCGTCCCTCATTTCTTGGCGCGGCCTGACCGGTACACCCCTCTAGATCAATCTCGGGTCTTTCTTCCGGTCCCTTTGGCGGACATTCGGTCTCACCGGCATTTTTTTGCGCGGCATGTCACGGCGGCGGGAGTCCGCTCGTCAGGCATGGTGACGCCGATATTGGCTCAGGAAGAAAGGAATATCAGATGAACCGGTTGAATTGGTCCGAAGTCGCTCCCGCCGGAGCGAAGGCGCTGTATGGTGTGCACCATTATGTCACCAACAACACGGCCCTACCGGCAGAGCTGATTCACCTCGTCTTCCTCCGGGTCTCGCAGATCAACGGATGCGCTCACTGCATCGATCTGCATACCCGCGACCTTCTCAAGACCATGCCGATCGACAAGGTCGCGTTGCTTCCGGTGTGGGACGAAGTGCCGCATCTCTTCCCCGCCCAGTATCGGGCGGCGCTGGCCTGGGCGGAGGAAGTCACGCGCGTCAGCGAGACCCATGCCTCCGACGAGGCCTATGCAGCAGCAGCCGAAGCATTTGAGCCGAAAGACCTCGTGGACCTGACGATCGCGATTGCGGCGATGAACGCCTTCAACAGGCTCGGCGCACCCTTCCGCCTTCCCGTTGCAGCCAAGCCCTGAGGCGCGCGCCCTGCATTTTTGGCGCCGCGGTACAATATCAGATCTGCCCGCGACGCTAACCGCGCCACGCGACTCAGGAGAGCTCTTCCTTTCAGGAAACACGGCTCTTCATCTTACGCCCGTCCGATTTCGATCGGGCGGGCGTTCTTTCTTGGGCAAATCTCCGCTGATGGCGTTTGCGGTCGGGCGGCTTTCCGGAGCATATCTCAAAAAGCGGACGTGCTCCCGTTGCCCAACCGCGGAACCGAATCCTGCCAAATACGGAAATTTTACTCATCATACCTTTATTCAAAAGCCATCTAGTGCGCAAAAAAAGGGAGCCCCACCACTTGGCTTAGAGTACTAGATTAATTCGGATTTTCGGCCAGCTGCATGCACCCATGGTAACCGATCTCCCCACAGCTCGTCACGCGGCAATCGGCATGCGATATGGGAAATACCAAGCGGCAAGCGCCGCCGTCAGTGCCTTCATTTCCTCCTCGCCATGCAGCGGACCGGGCGTGAAGCGAAGTCGCTCGGTTCCGCGCGGTACCGTTGGATAGTTGATCGGCTGAACATAGGCGCCATGCTCGGTGAGCAGATGGTCGCTGAGGGCCCTGGCGCGGAGGGGGTCGCCCACGAGGAGCGGGACGATGTGCGTGTCGCTCGGCAAGACCGGCAACCCTGCGGCCCGAAACAGCGACTTGAGCCGCTGAGCAGCGGCCTGCTGTCCTTCGCGTTCAGATGTCGACACTTTCAGGTGGCGAACACTGGCGAGCGCGCCGGCGGCGAGAACAGGCGACAGCGAGGTCGTGAAGATGAAGCCTGGTGCATAGCTGCGAATGCAGTCAATGACTGCGCGGTCCGCGGCGATATAACCGCCCATGATGCCAAAGGCCTTGGCGAGCGTGCCCTCGACAACGCTGACGCGGTGCGCCACTTCATCGCGCTCCGATATACCGCCTCCGCGCGAGCCGTACATGCCGACAGCGTGGACTTCATCGAGATAGGTGAGGGCCTGATAGCGATCGGCCAAATCGCAGATCGCGGCGATCGGCGCGACGTCGCCGTCCATCGAATAGACACTCTCGAAGGCGATGAGCTTTGCGCGCGCGGGGTCGGTTTCGGCAAGCAGGGCCTCGAGATGCGCCAGATCATTGTGGCGAAAGATCTTCCGCTCGCATCCCGCATTGCGAATGCCAGCAATCATGCTCGCGTGATTTAGCTCGTCCGAAAATATCACGCAGCGGGGCAGGAGCTTGCCCAGCGTCGCGAGCGTGGCGTCGTTCGACACATAGCCCGACGTAAAGAGGAGCGCACTCTCCTTGCCATGGAGATCGGCAAGCTCCCGCTCGAGTTCGATATGATAATGGGTGTTGCCGCTGATATTCCGTGTGCCGCCCGAGCCCGCACCGACATCAGCGATTGCGGCTTCCATTGCATCGAGGACCGCCGGGTGCTGCCCCATGCCGAGATAGTCGTTCGAACACCAGACGGTGATCGGCCTCGCTTCCCCATCGGCATCAAAGCAGCGCGCGCCGGGGTAGGCGCCGCGGTCCCGCAGGATATCGACGAACACCCGATAGCGTCCCTCATCGTGCAGGCGCGCGATCGCATCGCTGAAAATCTGATCGTAGCGCATGAGCCTGCCCCTAAAGGTTGAAATAGCCAGGATATGAGGCTTCTATCTGTCAGGGCAGACACGCTTCCCATTAGGAATAACACGTACAGGTGAGCTGCAGATTTCTGCAGTTAGCGGAGGATTTATATCATGCCCTGCTTGCTGCCCTATCTGCGCAATCGGAAAACATAGGCTCGAGGTCCTCACGAGTGATCGCGCCGCGATGACGGTCGAATTGCGCGGCGACCAGTCGGGCGTAGGGCAGGCCATGGTCTTCGACGACGAGCCTTTCACCCTCCCAGCGAAGGATATTCAGGCGCTCAAAGGGCGCAAGCGCGGTCCGCGCAGACTTTAGCCAGCGCGCGTCGAGGCAAGCGGTCCCCTGGCACAGCAACTCCTTGATGAGCCGCCCGCGCTCGCGGTCATCGGCGTCGATCGCAACGCCCCGAACGGCGGACAACTGATCGGCCGCGATGAGGTCACGATAGACGCCCGCGCGTTTTTCATTCTGGACGATGAGATCGGGAAACCGGCTGATCGCACTGGCACCGATGCCGATCAGAACCGGGCTGTCGTCCTCGGTAAAGCCCTGAAAATTGCGGCTCACCCGCCCGTCGCGCGCGGCGTCGGCGAGCGGATCGGAAGGCAGCGCGAAATGATCGAATCCGACGGGAACATAGCCCGCATCGGTGAGGCGCTCATACCCGCGCCGGGCCTGCTCGAAGCGCAATTCATGGTCGGGCAGATCGCTGGCGTCGATCTGGCGCTGGCGCGGGAATCATGTTCGGGAGATGCGCATAGCCGAAAAGCGATATCCGGCTCGGCGCGAGATGGATCGTTTCGTCGAGCGTCTCATCGAGATCGGCGAGAGTTTGACCCGGCAGGCCGTACATCAGATCGAAATTGATGGCGTCGATATCACGCAAGCGAAGCCCGGCCACGACGCGTTCGATGTGGGAGAGCGGCTGGATGCGTCCGATTGCCTGCTGGATATGCGGCGCAAAGGTCTGCACGCCGAGGCTCACGCGGGTCACGCGGGCGGCAGCCAGCACAAGCGCCCATTCCGCGGAGAAGCCGCGCGGATCGAGCTCGATCGATATCTCGGGCCGGTGCGCATCGAAAAGGGTAAGCAACAGGTCGAGCAGGCGCACCAGCTCGACCGGGGCGATCGCGTTAGGGCTACCGCCGCCGAATGCAATGCGCTGGACTCGTCCGCGGCCCCCGAGCCGCTTGGCGACAAGCCTAATCTCCGACTGGAGCGCCGCGAGATAGTCGGCGAGCCGATGCTTGCGTCCCGCCGCGCCGGTGTTGCAGCCGCAATACCAGCAGATCTGCTCGCAAAAGGGGATATGGACGTAAAGTGAAATCGGCGTCGCGGCTTCGACCGCATCGAGTGCCCGTGCATAGGCGTCGGCACCGACGTCGTCGGAAAATTCCATCGCCGTTGGATAGCTGGTGTAGCGCGGCACGGGCCGGGCGAGAAGATCGGGATGATAGGACCACATGCGGCGGTTTTACGCGCCGCCCGCAGCGGCGACATTGACCGGGATCAAAACCCGCCGCGTCCACAGCATCCTCGCTTGCCGGACAGCCGGTCCCGCCGGTCGGTCATGGCGTGACACGCCTTGGCGCAATTGCCGCCCTCGTCGCTCGGCCGCGCGGGATCGGCCGGCAGGACGAGATGCTGCGCGGCGCCGCCGCACGCCCTGACGCGTATGACGCGCGCGTCGGTCGCGAGCGGTGCGGTGGCGAGGCCCGCCGCCGCCACAACGGCCCCGATCCGGCGCGCGATCATGCGGTTCGGTCCTCTTCATCCTCAACGAAGATCCGCAGCCCCGCGCCGTCGAGATCCTCGAACTGCCCCTGGCGCAATGACCAGAAGAATGCAGCGAGCCCGAGCAGGCCCAGCCCGAGCGCGATCGGAATGAGCAGTATAAGGCCGTTCACCGGATCGCGCCTTTGAGGCGCAGGGCATTGCCGACGACGAGAAGCGACGATCCCGACATGGCGGCCGCGGCGATCAACGGGGTGACGAGTCCGGCGAAAGCGAGCGGCACGGCGACGACGTTGTAGACGATCGCGAGCATGAAGTTCTGCCGAACGACCGCCTGGGTTCGCCGCGCCATGCGCACCGTCTCGACCACGGGCATCAACCGGTCGCCCATAAATATGCAGTCGGCGGCATTTTTGCCGACGTCGCTCGCGGAGCCCGGCGCCATCGAGGCATAACCTGCGGCAAGCGCCGGACCGTCATTGAGGCCATCGCCGAGCATCAACACTTTGTGCCCGAGCGCCGTCTGCCGTGCGATCGCGGCGAGCTTGTCTTGCGGGCTCATACCGGTCTGCGCGGTAAGGCCGAGCTCACGCGCCACGGGGGCGACGGCTTCGGCGCGGTCGCCCGACAGGATCATGGCCGCGATCCCGGCTTCGCGCAGCGCATCGACCGCGTCGCGCGCATCGGGACGCAGCTGGTCGGCGAAGCGGATCGTCGCCACCGGACGCCGTCGACGG